>JAJXSP010000521.1 GCA_021784515.1 Myxococcales bacterium
GGACAATGGCCTGATCGTCGGAACTTCGGACGCGCCGCAGGACATCTCCTTTCCCGCCTTGAAGGCGCGCCAGGAGACGCTCAACGCCCTGATCGACGAGGACCCCGACGTGGACGAGGCGATCTCCTTCGTCGGCAGCGGCAACACGGGAATGATGTTCATCGCGCTCCGGCCGCGCCCGCCGCGCCGGCGCACCGCCGATCAGGTGATCAACCGGCTCCGACCGCGGCTGGCCAAGGTGATCGGAATCAGCCTGTTCCTCCAGGCGGCGCAGGACCTCCGCGTCGGCGGGCGCTTCTCGCGCACTCAATATCAATACACGCTCCAGGACGCGAACCTCGCCGAGCTTTCGCAATGGGCGCCCCGCGTGCTCGCGCGGTTGAAGTCGCTCCCCGAGCTGCGCGACGTGGCGAGCGACCAGCAAACCAATGGCCTCCAATTGGCGATCGACATCGACCGCGACACGGCCGGGCGGCTCGGCCTCACCGCCCGCGACGTCGACGAGACGCTCTACGACGCCTTCGGCCAGCGCCAGGTGGCCACCACGTTCACGCAGCTCAATCAATATCGCATCGTGCTGGAGGTGAAACCGGAGCTGGCGCTGGCGCCGGAGTCGGTGCCGCGGCTCTGGGTGCGCACCCCCGACGGCAACCAGACGCCGCTCTCGGCACTCACCCGGATGGCGCCGGGAACGACCACCCTGTCGGTCAATCACCAGGGCCAGTTCCCGTCGGTGACGATCTCCTTCAATACCGCGCCCGGCGTCGCGCTCGGCACCGCCGTGGACGCCGTCCGCCGCGTCGAGCGGGCGATCGGAATGCCGGGCAGCATGCACGCCGATTTCTCGGGAACGGCGCAGGCATTCCGGTCCTCCCTGCGCAGCGAACCCTGGTTGATCCTGGCCGCGCTCGTCGCCGTCTACATCGTGCTCGGGATGCTCTACGAGAGCTTCGTCCACCCGATCACGATCCTGTCCACCCTGCCCTCGGCCGGCGTGGGCGCGCTGCTGGCGCTGCTCGTCACGCGAATCGAGCTGACGGTGATCGGCCTGGTCGGGATCATCCTCCTCATCGGCATCGTGAAGAAGAACGCGATCATGATGATCGACTTCGCGATCGAGGCGGAGCGCGACGAGGGGCTGCCGGCGCCGGAGGCGATCTACAAGGCCTGCACGCTGCGCTTCCGGCCGATCATGATGACGACGATGGCCGCCCTGCTCGGCGCGCTGCCGCTGGCGCTCGGCGCGGGGACGGGGAGCGAGCTTCGCCGCCCGCTCGGCGTGGCGATCGTCGGCGGCCTGCTCCTCTCGCAGCTCCTCACCCTCTTCACCACGCCGGTGATCTACCTCGCGCTCGACCGCTTCACGCGCAAGAAGAAGCACCCGCTGTCGGGCGAAATCACCCCGCTGTGACCACCTTCCCCGACGGAGTCGAGGCCGGACCGCGGGTGGGAAAGATCGGGCGATCGAGCGTACGATACGAGGACGGAACCTTCCGGAGCAGCGAGGAGTCGCCGTGCGCCACCGGCCATTTCGTGCACGTGTTCGTCGATCGGGCGAATCGCCCCCCGACGCCGGTCCCCGATCGCATTCGGGCGGCGCTCGAACGTCTGGTGTCGGCAAGCGACTGATCCCGAAACGCCCTTTCACCTCCTCCCGAAAGAAACGTTCGCGACGCCCGTGCAACCCGCCGGCGCGCGGCGCGGTCGAAGGGGCACGCTGGTTGCTCGTCGAGGGATCGTGAGCTCGCTCGCCCTGGTGCCGGTTTCGCCTTCCGCCGTTGGCGAGCCGGCCTACCTCGCGCTCGCCGCGCGCCTGTGCGCCACCTCGATCCTCTCCGACCCGTGGATCGACGGCGCGCCCCGCTTTCGCGTCCGCCCGGTGGTCCTCGACGCGGCGACCCGCGCGTCGCTCGAGCGCGCCGCCGAGGAGCTGGCCGCCGCCTTCCACGCGCTCGCCCTCGCCTGCGCCGACGATCCGCGCCTCGTCGAGCCGCTCGCGCTCACGCCGTTCCAGCAGCTCATGTGGCGCTCGAGCGCGCCGCGCTGGCACGGCCTCGCCCGCGCCGACGTCTTCCTCACCGACGAGGGGCCGCGCATCTGCGAGATCAACTGCGACACGCCGAGCGGCGAGGCGGAGGCGGTGCTGCTCAACCGCGCCGCCCGCGCCGACCACCCGGGTCTGCGCGATCCGAACGAGGGCTTCGAAGCGCGCTTCTGCGATCTCGTCACCGCGCTCGCCGCGCCGCTCGACCGCCCGGCCGGCCCGCTCACCGTCGGGATCCTCTACCCGACCGAGCTGACCGAGGACCTCTCGATGATCCGCCTCTACCGCGCCTTTTGCGCCGCGCGCGGCTGGCGGGTGGAGGTCGGCTCGCCGTTCAACCTCTCGCGCGCGGGCGGCGGCGCCGGGCTCTTCGGCCGTCGCTGCGACGTCTTCATCCGCCACTACAAGACCGACTGGTGGGGCGAGCGCGAGCCGGCCTGCCGCGACGAGCCGCGCTTTCCCGACGCCGCCCCGCTCGCCGAGCCGCTCGCGATCCTCCTCGAGGCGGAGGCGCGCGGCGCGTGCGCGGTGCTGAACCCGTTCGGCGCGGCGCTGGTGCAGAACAAGCGCTTCATGGCGCTCGCGTGGGAGCAGCGCGCGCGGCTCCCGCCCTCGGCGCGCGAGGCGATCGAGCGCACCCTGCCCTTTTCGGCGCGCCTCGAGACGCTGGACCCGTCACGCCTCGCCGAGGAGCGCGGAAGCTGGGTCTTGAAGAGCGACTACGGGTGCGAGGGCACCGAGGTGGTGATCGGTGCCGGCTGCACCGACGAGGAGTGGCGCGCGGCGCTATCCTCGGCGATCCCCACGCGCTTCGTCGCGCAGCGTTGGTTCCGCGCCCGCCCCGAGCGCCGCTCCGGCGTGGAGCAGCCTGCTGTCGCAGGCTTGCCGGAGGCGGGGAGCGACGCGCCGGTGAACCACGGCGTCTATCTCGTCGCCGGCGAGGCGTGCGGCTTCCTGAGCCGCGTGCAGGACGGCGTCACCGACTGTCACGCGCTGACCGCGCCGACCTTCGTCCGAGGTGAGTCATGAGCGAACGTCTCGTCGGGAGAGGCTGGTGGCGCGAGGCGATCGCGCGGTGGCGCTCGCCGCTCGGCACCGCGGCGCAGGGGCTGGCGCTGGTCTCGGGCACGACGGGCGCGGCCGGCTGCGCCAACCTCTTCCCGCCCGAGGGGACGCTCGCCGAAGCCGACCGCTACGTCGAGACGCACTCGGCCAGCGGCGACATCGAGGAGCACTCCGAGAGCGCGCTCGGGGTGCAGCGCCGCGCCGGCTGGGCCGTCGAGGCGGACGGGCCGCTGGAGATCGAAGGCGCGATCGCGGTGGACGCGGCCGGCGGGCAGGGATGGCGCGACGGCGAGACGCTGGCGGCGGCGCTCGCCCCGGCGCGCCCGGACCTGGTGCGGTTCTACGTGCCGACGCTGTTCCAGTCGCTCGCCGGGCCCGACGCGGAGAGCCTGCGCGCCGCGATGATGCCGGCGCTCACGCCGCCGATGAACCGCGCCTACGCGATCGGGCGCGCGCTGCGATCGCTGTTCGAGGAGGCGGGCTTCCCGTCGGACACGGCGGTCGTGGTGGACCTGCGCGGCGAGGAGTCGGTGGCGCTCGCCGCCGCGA
>JAJXSP010000522.1 GCA_021784515.1 Myxococcales bacterium
GGCTGCGCTCGCTCGGCACCGGTCCGCTCGACGCGATCGACGCGCCGGCGCTCGTGCGGCGCGCGGCGGCGGCGGCGCTGGCGGCGCTGCCGGCGTGGCTCGTGCTGCGGATGCTCGACGGCGTGACGGGCCTGCTCGCCGCGGGGCTGGTCTACGCCGGCGCCTACGTCGGGCTCTCGCTCGCCGCGTTGCGCGGAGTGGCCATCCCCGCTCCCGAGCCGGGCTGAATCAGGGAGACGGCCCCGGCGACGGCACGCAGCGCTCGATCGCCGCGAACAGCCGCCCGAGGTCGAGCGGCTTCGGGAGCCACTCCAGCACACGCAGCGCCGGCACCTCGCGGTACGCGTGAAGGTCGGCGGAGATCACCATCACCGGGATCGACGCCAGCGACGGGTCGCCGAGCTGCTCCTCGCGGAACTGCCAGCCGCTGCACACCGGCATGCGCAGGTCGAGCAGGATCAGCGCCGGGCGCAGGCCCGCGTGCAGGAGATCGAGCGCCTCGCGCCCGTTCGCGGCGGCGGCGACGCGATAGCCGTCGTCGAGCAGGATCTCGCCGAGCGCGTCCCGCAGGTCGGCGTCGTCGTCCACGACCAGGATCAGGGGGCGTCCCGACACGACCCGGTTTCTCTATGCACCCGACGGTCCGGGACAACGGCTCACCGCCTGATCGGCGGTCCGGGCGCTGCAAATGCGGGCGCCCGCTCTCTCCTCTTTCCGCGCGGCCCCGCTTGCGCGAAAGTACGCCCCCCGGAAGCACAGCCGCGGCGAGAGCCGCGAAAGGAGCATGGCCATGAAGATCGAAGGAGCCTCTGCCATCGTCACCGGCGGCGCCTCGGGCCTCGGCGAGGCAACGGTGCGGCGCCTCGTCGCCGCCGGCGCGAAGGCCGTCATCGTCGACCGCGACGCCCAGAAGGGCGAGGCGCTCGCCAAGGAGATCGGCGCCACCTTCGCGCAGACCGACGTCACCGACGCGGCGCAGGTGCAGGCCGCCGTGGACAAGGCGGGCGCGCTCGGACCGCTGCGGATCGCGGTGAGCTGCGCCGGCGTCGGCTGGGCGGCGCGCACCCTGAACAAGGAGGGAGCGCCGCACGACTTCGACCTGTTCAAGACGATCATCGGGATCAACCTGATCGGCACGTTCAACGTGCTCCGCCTCGCCTCGGCGGCGATGGCGAAGACCGCGCCGCTCGACGACGGCGAGCGCGGCGTGATCGTCAACACCGCCTCGGTGGCGGCCTTCGACGGGCAGATCGGCCAGGTGGCCTACGCGGCCTCGAAGGGCGGCGTGGTGAGCATGACGCTGCCGGCGGCGCGCGACCTCTCCGCCGTCGGCGTCCGCGTCTGCACCATCGCGCCGGGGACGTTCCAGACCCCGATGATGGGCATCCTCCCCGAGGCGGCGCAGAAGGCGCTCGCCGCCGCGATTCCGTTCCCGAAGCGGCTCGGCAACCCCGCCGAGTACGCGGCCCTCGCCGAGCACATCGTGCGCAACTCGTACCTCAACGGCGAGACGATCCGCCTCGACGGGTCGCTGCGCATGGCGCCCAAGTAGCACCGACCTCTCGAGCCGGCGGGGCCGCGCGTGCGGGCGCTAGACTGACGCACACGAGCTGGGCCACGACCTCGCCCACCTCCCGCAACACTGCCTCCGCTCCGACCGGCGCTCGGCCTACGAGCAGTGGTCGCTGCCCCTCGACGAGGCGCTCAAGAACGAGCTCCGCCACGGCACGACGACGATCGCCTCGGGCGAGACCCTCGACGGCGCGACGCGCTTCTCGCGTGGCGAGGGACGCCACGGCGAGCTGTGAGCGCGCAGCGGTCTCGCCGGTAGGGGAGCCGGGGACGGTCCTCCAAGATTGCAGATCGCTCGCCCTGTCCTGCGCCCGGCCCGCGGGCACTACTGGGTCATCGACCCGATGAGCGAGACGCTGGCGGTCTATCGCTACACGCCCGAGGCGTACCTCGAAGCTGACCGCGGCGCGCGGAGAACGCGTCCGACCCGAGCCGTTCGACGCGCTCGATCTCCAGGTCGGCGTCCTCTTCGGCGACGAAGAAGAGGACTGACGCCCGCTCAGCCCGTCGCCGCGCCCGCCGCCGCTCCGTTCATCCGCGCGAGGAACCGATCGACCACCGCGTGCACCTCGTCGGGCCGCTCCACCTGCGCCAGGTGCGCATGCCCCTCGACGACGTGCAGCTCCGACCCCTCGATGCGCCGGTGCATCTCCTCGGCGATCGAGGCCGGCGTGAGCTGGTCGGCGCCGCCGGCGACGATCAGCGTCGGCACGCGGATCGTGTCGAGCACGTCCTCGGCGGTGTGGTCGAGGTAGGCCGCCACGGCCGAGGTCATCACGTCCACGTCGAGCGAGCCGACGTGGGCATACAGCTCGTCGAGCACGCTGCGCGGGCACTCGGTGCGGTGCGCGCCGCCCGAGAGGAACGCCGCCTCGCGTCCGAGCGGCGTGTTGATCAGCGGCCAGAGGAGCGCCTTCACCAGCCGCCCCGCGCGCGCGCTCGCGCGCACCGCGGCCACCGTCGCGCGGCGCACCACCTGCGCGCGCGAGATCCGCCGCAGCGGGTGCCCGTACGTCCCGCATAGCAGCACGAGCGCGCGCACGTCGTCGGGGTGGCGGCGGTAGTGCTCGAGCGCCGTCTGCACTCCCATGCTGAGGCCGCACACGATCGCCGGCCGCGAGAGGCCCGACGAGGCGAGCACCGCGTGGCCGTCGTCGGCGTGGCGCGCGATGCTCGTCGCCTCGGGGTCGCGCGGCCGCGGCGACGCGCCGTGCCCGCGGTAGTCCCACGTCAGGACGGTGAAGCGCCGGCGGTAGTGGGCGATCCACGGCCGCCAGTGCAGCTCCGTCGAGAGCAGGCCGTTGTGGATCTGCATCGTGGGTCCGTCGCCGCGCCGTCGCCAGGCGAGCAGCCCAGCCGGGCCCTGGGGCAGCCCGCTTTGGCGGGCTTGGCCCTCTACGTCGGGAGCGTCGGAGAACGAGGGAGGCGGCTCCATCATGGCGGACTGTAGTATCACGAGCGGAGGGAGCGCGCTCGACGGTGGTTCGTCCGGGCGAGAGCGCGCCACCGGCCGTTCGCACGCCGCCTTCACGTCCCCCGTGGGCGCCACTTCGCCACCTCGATTCGCACGGCTCCCTTGACGCGGCGGCGGCGGTCGGGGAGCATCCCGCCCGCACAGGCCAGGAGTCCACCATGATCCGCAAGAAGGACGCGCTCGAGTACCACTCGCGGGGCCGCAAGGGGAAGATCGAGGTCACGCCGACGAAGCCGCTGCTCACGCAGCGCGATCTCGCGCTCGCCTACACGCCCGGCGTCGCCGAGCCGTGCCTCGAGATCGCCCGCGATCCCGAGCTGGTCTACGAATACACCGCGCGGGCGAACCTGGTCGCCGTCGTCTCGAACGGCACCGCCGTGCTCGGCCTCGGCAACATCGGCGCCGAGGCCGGCAAGCCGGTGATGGAGGGCAAGGGCTGCCTGTTCAAGAAGTTCGCCGACATCGACGTCTTCGACATCGAGATGTCGCCGCAGGACCCCGACCTGATCATCGCGGCCGTCGCCGCCCTCGAGCCCACCTTCGGCGGGATCAACCTCGAGGACATCAAGGCTCCCGAGTGCTTCTACATCGAGAATGCCCTCCTCACC
>JAJXSP010000523.1 GCA_021784515.1 Myxococcales bacterium
GTGGCCTCGCGGCTTCCGCCCCGCGAGGCCGAGGATCTGCGGAAGCGGGTCGTCCTCATCGACCTGTTCTCCGAAGACAGGCTGCCGTGCCTGCAGCTCCTCTTGCCGGACGTGGCGGGCACGGACCCCGAGCTCCTCGCTTCCGAGCTCACCATGCTCCTCACCGCCGGGCTCGATCAGGCGGCCGGGCTGCGGCAGGAGGCAATCCTGCACCGCTGCCTCGAATGCCTGATCCGCGCGCGGCTGCCGCTCACGGCGCTGCCGGACATACTCGAGACGCCGGACATCCTCGACGGGCTCGCCGCGTCGGGCGTGGCCGCCGACCTCTGCCGGGCCACCGCGGCGCGCATTCGCTCGGAGTCGAAGGACCGGAGCCTCGGCATCGTGAGCCGCTTGGAGCGGCTGCTCCGGGTCCGGTCGACCCGGCTCGCGCTCGGCGGCGCGACCACCTGCATCGACTTCTCGAAGCTGCTCGACGACCACATCACGCTCGTGAACCTGGCGCCGCCGCACGGGGCCGTCGACGTGGGGCGGTTCTTCTGTGCTGCTGTCTGGAACCTGGTCGGGCACGCGATCCGTCGCCGACCCAACGGAGCGCCACCGTCGGCGCTCGTCATCGAGGAGCTGCCGGCGTTCCTCGGGGGAGGCGGGGCGCGGGTTGCCGACAGCCTCGAGGATTCACTCCGGCTCGCGAGGTCGAAGCAAGTCTTCATTACGATGGCCGCGCAGGATCTCGCGTCGGTTGCGAAGGTTTCCTCGTCATTGGTGCCGGTGGCGCTGGCCAACCTGCAACGGCACTGGATTTTCCGCACGACGGATAGGAACTGGGATCCGTTCCTGCCGGTGACCGGGCAGGCGCCGAAGCCCGCCGGCGCGCCGTGGGAGGAGCGGCGGGGCGGGTACCTCGACCGCTCGGCCGAACTCGCACTCCTGCGCGAAGACCTCGCTCGACTGCCAGACCGGGCGTGCCTGGGGCTCGACCGGCGCAGCGGGCTGCCGGCCGTGAAGCTCCGCACCGCCGACCTCCGGCTCGACGTCGACGAGCGGGCAGTGGCCGCTCTTGCCGAGCGGGCCTCGAATAACGAGTTGGTGCGGCCGGTGGCGGATCTCGTCCGCGGTGAGCAGGCGGTGCGCGCGCGCCTCGTCGAACTTGCGCGCGGCGGCGGTGCAGCGGCAACCGCGGCGGCACCGGTCCGCCTCGTGCGGCGGGGTGCGCGGCCGGTGGAGATCGGGTGATGCATGAGCCTCGGGTCGAAGAGCCTCCTGCCTCGCCTCGCGATCGGCGCCGTGCTCTCGCCACTCTTCGCCGTGTACGGCGCCTGGTGCGTCGCCTGCGCGCTGTGGCAGTTCACGGTGGGAACGTTCTGGTGGCTGCGGCTCCTGCGGCGATCGCTGCCGTGCCCGAGCTGCGGGTTCGAGAACGATCTCGCGTCGCGGTGGGCCTGCCGCTGCGGCGCCGTCTACCACGGCGTCGTGACCGAGTGCGCGATCTGCGGGGAGTCCGCGACGTTCTTCCCGTGCGTCAACTGCCACATCTCGATTCGCCTGCGGGGGCGGCCGTGATGCTCTTCGGCGAGCACTGCGGCGCGCGCCTGGCGCTGCCGCGCGACCTCCAGATCGCATACACGGTCGGCCGAATGGGCCTCGCGACGGCGGCCGACGCGGGCCCCCTCTTCTACGGCTCGCACAATACGGCGCGCAGCGGGTTCGCTCGCCTCGTCACGCTCGGCGTCCTGCGCACGTTTCCGCGCACCAACCCGGCCTCGCCGCTCTGGTACGCGCTCTCACCGGAGGCGGCCGAGTGGGTGGCGGCGGAGTCGGGTGCCGCTCCCGGTGAGCTACGCGTCGTCTCGGGCATCCGCCGCCTGAACCTCGCGGCGCTTGGGGCGCGTAATCGCCTGTGGGTGTCGGTCGTCCTGGCCGCGCGCGCGAGCGCGACGGTGGAGGTGGTGCGCGTGGCACCCGAGTGGGAGCTGCGGCGTGCGCGGAGCCCGGGCGTCGGCATCGTGCCTGACGCTCTTTTTGTTCTCGCAGCGCGGGGGCAGAGTTCCGACGTCGAGCCGTGCGCCTCAATGGTGGAGCTTGACTCCGGGGCCGAGCGGCTCGCGGTGTGGGTGGCGAAAGCTGCGGCGTACCGGGACCTCCGCAGCCGCGGCCCGCTCTACGGCGCGAGCCGGTGGCACATCCTCGCAGTCGTGCCGACCTCGCGCCGCGGTCGCACGGTGGCCGAAGCGGTCGTGGCCGGTGGGGCCGCGATGTTCACGTGGATCGGCGTCGCTGGTGCGCTCGAGCGCGGGCACGCCTTCGAGCCCGTGCTGGCGCGGGCCGATGCGCTCGCCTCGCTGGGCGAGGCCGCAGCGCGCGCGGCGCTCGCCGACCTCGTCGCCCCCGGATCAGCGACCGTGATCAGCGACCCCGATCAGCCGTTGATCGGCCTTCAGCAGGGTGAACTCGGCGCGGGGCGTGCTCTTGCGGGCGGCGTCGATGGCGTCATTCGGCCTGCGCGAGGCCGAGAGCGAGTTGATCCGGTCGCCGGGGAGCTGGGCGCGATCGTAGTCGATGGTGATGGCATTGAAATCGATGTGGATGCGTAGGCGATGGAGGACGCCGTGGCACTGATCGGGTGGGCGCGCGCTCTGCGAGGTGCGAGGGTGAGGGCGGCGGCCCCGTCCAAACTACTCACCGTAGCCTTGCGCGTATGCCAATCCGAAATGACGGTCAGGGCAACCACTCCCATCTGCCCGGGACCGGGTTCACGTGCGGCTCGTTCGCTGGCAACTGACTATGCGTCGGTACCAGCGACGGTCGCGCGCGTCCCGGATCTGGAACGACTGGGCGTGGCTGTTCTGCCTCGTTGCGACAGCGGCGGTCTGCGGCTTCCTTTCGGGCCGTTGATCGCGAGTTCGTCGGTCGAAGTGGAGCGCCCCACGAGACGCGAACCTCGACGGTGCGCACGGCAGATCTATTTCCCATGCATCCCCCCGACGGGGCAGCGAGCGGGGCCGCCACCCGCCCTCGCGACTCTGCGGAGCGCGAGCTCGGCGACAGCCGGGGGCTCGACACGACCCCACACGGCGATGCCCGCAACGGGGCGATGGGGATTCGATGAATCCCGGTCGCTCCGCCCTTCCCGCAGCCACTGCCCGATGCAATCGGGACGGCCGACGGGAATGGGCGGGGCGAGTGACCAGGGCACCTCCGGTGACCCTCGGCGCTCCCTCGCGGGCGACCCGATCGTGTGGGGTCCGGTGCCGGCCCTCGGTTCGACGCCGCAGGCAGTACGCTGCGGCCGAGCGGCCGCGGTGGTTTCCGCTCGCTGCCCCGATCGGTCTTCCCTTTCCCGAGACTCCAGTGCGACAGGTCCACGTGCTCCCGTCGTCGCAGGCGGAGATCGGCGTGACGAATCGACGACGGCGGTGTTCGATCGCCACCAAGGAGGTTTCGGCCGGTCGTGCCGACTGGCCAACAGGAAGGCGCGATGGGCAGCGTCGAGCCAGGCAGGAGATCGCGGGCGGCAGGAGCGGACCGACTCGGCCCACTCTCATCCACTAGCAATCTTCCCTATGGATAACCACCATGTGTGATCAATTAGACCGGTTTCTCGTCGACGGCGCTATCTTCCCCCGTCGAGAACGGCCGGGGGAAACACGC
>JAJXSP010000077.1 GCA_021784515.1 Myxococcales bacterium
GGGAGGCGGTCGTCGTCACGCGGCGGGGCGCTCCCTACGCCGCCATCGTGCCGATCGCGGAGGCGGCGCGCCGCGGCCGCGGGCCGTCGCTGCTCTCCTTGCGCGGCTCCGGGAAGGGGCTCTGGGGCGAGACTCCGGGGAGCGCGATCGACGCGCTCCGCGACGAGTGGGAATGAAGCTCGTCGACCTGCCCGACGGCGCGGCCATCCTCGTCGAACTCGGCCCCCGCGGCACCGGCAAGAGCTACGTCGTGCAGGAGGTCTCGCCGTATTCGGCGCTGCTCACCGGCGGCACCACCGTCGCCAACCTCTTTGGCCACATGAATGGCCGGCAGAAGGGCATGGTGCAGATCTGGGACGTCGTCGGCTTCGACGAGGTCGCCGACCTCCAAAAGATGCCGAAGGAGGTCATCACCACGATGAAGACCTTCTGCGAGTCGGGCAGCTTCCAGCGCGGCCAGGAGGCCGTCTCCGGCGACGCCAGCATCGCGATGTTCGGCAACACGAACCAGCCCGTCGACGTCATGGTCCAGACGGGCCACCTCTTCGCACCGATGCCCGACATCATCCGCGACGACATGGCCTTCATCGACCGCCTGCACTTCTATCTCCCCGGCTGGGAGATCCCGAAGATGCGGAATGACCTCTTCACGGATCACTACGGCTTCGTCGTCGATTACCTCGCCGAGGCGCTCCGGGACCTGCGGAAGCACAACTTCACGGAGGTCATCGACCGGCACTTCTCCCTCGGCGCCCACCTCAATGCCCGCGATCGCAAGGCGGTGCGCAAGACGGTGTCGGGGATGATGAAGATCCTCTTCCCGCACGGCGAGGTGACGCGGGAGGAGCTGGCCGAGATTCTCGAGCTCGCCCTCGAAGGCCGCCGCCGCGTGAAGGAGCAGCTCAAGAAGATGGGCTCTTTCGAGTACTACCACACGTCCTTCAGCTACACGCTGCAGGAGACCGGTGAAGAGAAGTTCGTCGGCGTTCCCGAGCAGGGCGGCCGCGACCTCATCTCCACCGACCCGCTCGCCCCCGGCACCGTCTACACGGCGGGCGTCACCTCGGACGGGACGGTGGGCCTCTATCGCCTCGAGGTCTCGATTTCGACCGGCACCGGAAAGCTGAAGCTCGCCGGCGGCGTGTCGGGCGCCATGAAGGAGTCGATCCAGCGCGCCTTCAGCTATCTGCAGGCCAAGAAGAGCGACCTCGGCATCGCGCGCGACGTCGACAGCTCCGACGTCCACGTCGAGGTCATCGACCTGCTCGCGAACCGCGTCGAAGCCGAGGTGGGCGTCGCGTTCTCCGTCTCCTGCTACTCGGCGTTCCGCAAGGCCCCCGTCAGCCCTGCGCTCCTCGTGCTCGGCGACATGAGCATCCAGGGCAACATAAAGCCCCTGCGCTCGCTCACCGAGCCCCTCCAGGTCGCCAAGGATAATGGCGCCAGGCGCGCCCTCATTCCCATCGAGAACAAGCGCAACTTCCTCGACGTCAGCGCCGACATCATGGAGCACGTCGATCCGATCTTCTTCGGCGATCCGAAGACGGCGGCGATGAAGGTGCTGGGGCTGACGTGAACAAGCCGGTGCGGCTTCGCGTGGAATGGACGCGCTGGGGCCGGCAGGAAAATGAGCGCGGGCGCGTCCCCTGTCCTGCTGTCGTGGGTGCCGTCAGGCGCCCGGCCGAAATAATGTCGCCATTCTCGGCGGTCGAGGCGCCCGATCCGGCGAGGCGCCAGGAGAGAGCTTGCTCTCTGCAAGTGACCGACGAGCAACGAAGCCGGGCGGGATGAGCTGCCCAGTTGGCGAGATTATTTCGGCCGGGCGCCTTGGGATCGGCAGCCCGAGGCGTGTCTCCGTCTGACCTGAACGCCAATGAAGCCGCTGATCGTCCATGACGGCTTCGGCGGCGCCGTCCTCCCCGCCCATCCGGCGCCAGCCGCCACGGTGCCGCCGCCAAATCCCGCCGGGCGAGCTGCCGCTGGGGGGCGAGTGGCTGCCGGTGGCGGCTGCGAGATCGCGCGCGCCGGCCAAAGGAGGGCGTCGGGGCGCAGTGTGCGCTTCGTCGGTACCGGCTCCGATATCGGGCACTACACCGGCGGCACCCCGCACGTGCCGAGGCTGCCCGAGTAGCACGCGCTGTCGACGCAGAAGTGCGGGCAGTCCGGGTCCCTAGATCGCTGACACAGCTCCTGGCCGCAGTGGCCAATTCCGCGTCGCGGTCCGAGTTCCGGAGGCACGTTTGTTGACTATCCCGATTTGCAGCCATGCCATTCCGGGATCGCGAGGATGCGGGGAAGCGGCTCGCCGGGCTTCTGGGCAAGTACCGCGACGAGAAACCGGTCGTGCTCGGTTTGCCGCGGGGCGGAGTGCCGGTCGCCTACGAGGTGGCGCGTGCGCTCGACGCGCCGCTCGACGTGTTCGTCGTGCGCAAGCTGGGGGCGCCATTTCAGCCCGAGTTGGGAATCGGCGCCATCGCCGAAGGTGGCGTCGTCGTGCTCGACGAGCGGGCGAGCGCATTGGGAATCAGCGAATCCGAGATCGACGAGATCCGGGATCGCGAAACGAAGGAGCTGGAGCGGCGCGTGCGCCGGTTCCGTGGTGGCCGGCCGCCGCCTCGATTGGAAGGAAGGACCGTCATCCTGGTCGACGATGGCATCGCCACCGGCGGAACGGCTCGCGCCGCGGCGCGGGCCGCGCGGATGCTCCACCCCCGCAAGCTGGTCCTCGCCGCGGCGGTGGCCAGCGCCGACACAGTGGAGGCGCTGCGCTCCGAGGTCGATGACCTGGTGTGCGCCGAGACGCCGACGGATCTCTGGGCGATCGGTCTCTGGTATCAGGACTTCCAGCAGGTCCGCGACGAGGAGGTGGCGGAGGTGCTGGAGCGGGCACGGCGCGAGTCGGGCGCGGGGGCGGAGGAGGGCGCGGAGGCCGGCCCGAGCTGAAGGGGGCCGCGGCGAGACCCGGCGGATGGTCGGCGTCGCCGCCCGGCTGCTCGCACAGCGGGAAATGGCGCGCCGGCGGTGCTCGCGCTCCCCACGCGGGCCGCGGTGCGCTATCGTCGCGCGCGATGCGTCCGTTCGCCGTCCTGCCGCTCTTCGCCCGTCGGGCCGTCTCGCCGATCGTCCTCTCGGTGCTGGCCCTCGCCGCGGGCTGCCAGGGATCCACCGCACCGGCCGACAGCGCCGCGCCCGGCGACCTCGCGCAGGGCGCCGACGCCGCCGCGCCGCCGGCGATCCGCCCGGTGCTCAACACCGACTACCTGCCCACGCTGAACGCGCTGCTCGACGGCGCGCAGACCAGCATCTGGGGCGTCCACTTCGAGCTGAACCGGGACGCCGACGGCGACGCCATCGTCGCGAAGCTCGCCGCGGCGGCGAAGCGCGGCGTGGCGGTCCACCTCACGCTCGAGTCCTCGGTAGCCTCGAACCCGGTGCGCGTGCAGGAGCTCACCGCCGCCGGCGTGATGGCGAAGCTCGCCGACCCGTCGCGCTACACCCACGCCAAGCTGGTCACCGTCGACGGCGCGCACGCGCTGTTCGGCTCGACCAACTGGTCGTTCGAGTCGATGGAGCGCAACAACGAATCGAGCCTGCTGGTCGACGACGCGCAGGCGGTCGGCTGGTACGAGCAGTACGCCAAGGCAATCTTCGCCGACTCGGCGGCGACGCCCGCGCTCGCGCCGCTCGACACCGCCGTCGGCACGACGCTCGAGGAGGGCGACTACGTGCCGCGCGCCGGGGCGCTCATCGACGGCGCGACGAAGCGCGTGCAACTCGTGCTGTACGGCATGAACGCCGACCCCAAGTACCCCGACAGCGACGTGCTCGCGCTGATCAAGAAGCTCGCCTCGGCGAGCGCGCGCGGTGTCGACGTGCGCGTGGTGCTCGAGACGTCGCAGCCCGATCTCGGCGTCAACGCGGTCAACCTGCAGGCGGCGACGACGCTGCACGCGGCGGGGGTGCCGGTGCGCTTCGACACGCCGCAGGTGATCACCCACGCCAAGATCCTCGTCGGCGACGGCGAGGCATTGCTCGGCAGCAACAACTGGGGCTACGGCGGCTTCCACCTCTACCACGAGGTGGGCATGCACACGCGCGTGCCCGAGGTGGTGGGCGCGCTGTCCGCCTACTGCGATCGCATCTGGGCGGCGGGCACGCCGGCGCCGTAGCGGGCGCACGCACCGTCGACGCCGGCCTCGGATTCACGCAGGACGGAGCCGTCTTCCCCAAAGCAGCCGCTTGGCCAGCTGCACGAGGAGCAGGTAGGTTCCGGCCACCGCGGCGAGGAATCCGAAGAACGACGCCGGCAGGGGAATGAAGCCGAGCAGGCGGGCGACCGGACTGAACGGCAGCAGCGTGCCGATGAGGCGGCGATCCGAGGGTCAGACCGGCGCAGGCTCCATCTTCTCGGCGACGTGGCTCGCGAACCAATTTCCGGCCTGCTTCGCCACCTCCTCGAGCGTTCCCGGCTCCTCGAACAGGTGTGTCGCGCCGGGAATGATCACGAGGTCCTTCTCGCATTCCAGCGCGGCGAGCGCCTTGCGGTTCATCTCGATGACCGGGTAGTCCGCGCCCCCGACGATCAGGAGGGTGGGCGCCCGGACCTGCGGCAATATCGTCACCGCCAGATCGGGGCGTCCGCCGCGCGACACCACCGCGAAGACGTCGCCGTCGGGACGCATCGCAGCGGCGATGAGCGCCGCCGCGGCCCCGGTGCTCGACCCGAAGTAGCCAATCCGGAGGTGCCTCGTCTCCGGGACCGCCCGAACCCAATCGCTCGCCGCGATGAGCCGCGCGGCGAGCAGCTCGACGTCGAAGCGCAGCTCGGCCGTCAATTCGTCGCGCCGCTCCTCCGCCTCGGTGAGGAGGTCGAAGAGCAGCGTGGCGAGCCCCGCGTCGCGCAGCACGCGGGCGACGAAGCGATTGCGAGGGGAAAAGCGGCTCGACCCGCTGCCATGGGCGAAGAGCACGATCCCCTGCGCCCCGTCGGGGATGGCCAGATTCCCGAACATCGTTCCGGCTTCCGTGGAGATCGAAACAGGAAGCCCCTCGCCCGCATCTCGATGACTCATCGCTCTTCTCCTCCTGACGGGAGGCATTTCCCCCGAATCATCGATACTCACGAAGCATGCCGAACGCGCCTCCGGGGCCAATCAGTCGTGACCCGATCCGCAGGCACGTTTGTTGACTGCTCCGATCCGGCCAGTCCGCGCCTCGCGCGCTACCGATCCGGCCGCCAGATGGCTGCCAGGTCGCGGGCGAGGCGTCGCGTCAGGATCGGACGTCCGAGCTCGTTCAGGTGCAGATGGTCGCGGTAGTGCCGCGGCTGCAATCCTTCGACGAACCGGAGATCGATGAACAGCATCCCGCCTTCCCTGACGATCTCCGGCACCTCGGCGGGGAGGTCGTAGATCCGCGGCCGTCCACCCGCTCGGTCGAGGATCGGAAAGGCGACGAAACAGAGTCGTACTCCGCGATCCCGGGCGCGCTCGACGAAGCGTCGCAGCACCTCGTGACGGGTCTCGCGGTGCCCGGGCGACTCCGCCCGCAGCTCGTCGAAGTTCGCCCCATTGATATTGCCGACCCATGTTTTGTATCCGGGAATCGAGGCGAGCACGCGCTCCTGGATCCGGTCGCGCGCCGCGAAGGTGGCCCAGAACGAGGACGTCACGAGGTCAGCGCGCTGCTCCAGTCCCGGAACATCGAGGCGGAAGACCTCCGGCCAGTCGCCCGGCTCGACGAGGAAACGGGCGCTGCGACCCACATCGAAGCGCGTCCCGTCGTCGAGCGCGTCCTCGTGGTAGCCAATCACGATCAGCGTCGGGCGCAGCCCAGGCTTGAAGAACTCCGCCTCGGCGACCGCGCGGATGACGCTCGCGGTGGCGCCGTCGGCCGGGAACATCCCCGCTTCGATCTCGCGGCCGGTCGCCTCCTCGAGCGCGCTGGCCAGGAGCCGCGGGTCGACCCCGAGGTCGGCGGTGGAGTCACCCAGCACCGCGACCGTCGTCGGGGCGGAAGCGACGAGGGCGCGCGCCCGCGCCGGGAAGTCCGCCATCCGCCGCAGATCCTTCGACCCGGGAATCAGCCACAGGCGGGTCACCGCCTCCAGCGCGGCGAAAAAGAGGCACAGGCAGATTGCCACGCGCCGACGCGCGCGGTCAGAACTGGAAGTAGATGAACTCATAGGCCCGCCTCGCGTGGAAAAGCAGGAGCATCGACGTGAGATAGACCCACACGGCCGCCCGCGCCGCCCAGGGCGCGCGAATCAGCCGCAGAAGGCGCCCCTCTCCGTCGACGAACAGCTCGATGGCAAACAGGACGCCGGCGTAGAACACCAGGACCGCCGCGGCGGTGGCGTGGCCGGCGGTCGGCCGCAACGAGGTGGAAAGCAACGCCAGTGCGCGCCAGACGGCGCCGAAGCTGTCCGCGCGGAAGAGCAGCCAGCCGCCGCAGGTGAGATGGAACATCAAGACGACCCTGAGCAGCCAGCGCACCGGCGACTCCTCCGGGCGGACGTCGCGAATCCGTAGCAGGCGGAAGAAGCACAGGATCGCGCCGTGGTAGAGGCCCCAGGCGACGAACGTCCAGCGGGCGCCGTGCCAGAGCCCGCCGAGCAACATCGTCAACATCAGGTTTCGATATTCCCGCCCGGTCCCGCCGCGATTTCCGCCGAGGGGAATGTAGAGGTAGTCCCGCAGCCAGCTGGAGAGGCTGATGTGCCAGCGCCGCCAGAAGTCGCTCGGGCTGACGGCCAGATAGGGCAGGTGGAAGTTGATGACCAGATCGAACCCGAGCCACTTGGAAATGCCGCGCGCAATGCCGGAATAACCGGAGAAGTCGCCGTAGATCTGGAGCGCGAAGGCGTACACGCCGACGAGGACGTCGGCGCCGCTCATCCCGTCGGTGCGGCCGTCGGCGAGGCGGAGGAACACCGCGTTGGCGATGGGAGCCATGTTGTCCGAGAGGACGAGCTTCTTGAACAGGCCCACCACCACCAAAATCCACCCCTCCTCGATGTCGCCGGGGCGGCGCACCCGCGGCGTCACCACCTGCGGCAGGAGCGTGTGGGCGCGCATGATCGGGCCGGCGACGAGGTGGGGGAAGAAGCAGACGAAGAGCGCGAAGTCGCCGAAGTCGTCGGTCGGGCGGGCGTGGCCGCGATAGATGTCGATCGTGTAGCTCATCGCCTGGAAGGTGTAGAAACTGATTCCGGCGGGAAGGAGGATGCCGAGGAGCGGCGCCCCGCCGCCGGCGAGCCCGAGGAGCGCGAGCAGATCGTGGAAGCTCGCGACGAAGAAGTCGCTGTATTTGAAGAAGCCGAGGATCCCGAGGTTCGCGACCATGCTGAGCGCGAGGAACAGCTCGCGTCGCCGCCGCGCCGCATAGAGGCGCGGATAGGCGATCGCGTAGCCGCCGATCGCCACCAGCACCGCCGCGCCGACGGCGAGGCGGTTTCCCCGACAGAGGAGGAGCGCGCCGGCGACGAGGAGGGCGCCGATGCGTGCCAGCCGCCGGGCGGGCAGGCGCACGCCGGCGACCCCGAGCCCGCCCACGAAGTCGATTGCGGTAGAAAGAAGGATCAGGAAGAGAAACCGGTAATCCCAGAGGCCGTAGAAGGCATAGCTCGCGACGAGGAGAAGCTGGTTCTGGCGCCGGTGGCCGAGCTTCCAATAGAGCAGGTACACCCCGAGGAACAGCAGCCAGAAGGCCAGTTGATTGTAGTTCACCGGCGCACCTCGACCCCTCTCGATGCTCATCGGTTCCGAAGGGGCCTTCCGCAAGCGAACCGCTTCCACGAGGGCGGCACGCTTGATGCGGAGAGGGAGCGTGTGGACGACGTGAGGAAAAACGATCTCCGCGGGGGAACCCGGAGTGTTCTCGGGCTGGTGATTTTGATGTCGATCGCCGGGTGCGGACCGGGCGGCGAGCCCGTCGACGCAACGCAGGGCGACATGAGCGCAGCCTCGGCGGAGCTGGGAGGCGGGGATCTCGCGCTACCCGACCAGGCCACGCACGATCTCGTGGCGACGGATCTCGCGGTCTCGGACGCGGCAGTCGCAGACCTGGGGGCGCCGGATCTGGCGACGCCGGACCTCGCGCCCCCGCTTTGCCTCTTCGATGACCCGAACAGCAAGCTCGACGACGTGTGCGTCTTCGGGCCCTGATCAAGGAGGGATCAGATGGCAGGAAAGCAGGCGGTCAATGGCACGCAGCGGCTGGCACGCAGGCTCTTCCAGGTCGGCCTTCCCCTCGCATTGGTGATGGCGGCGGCGCTCGGCGCCCGTGCCTACGACACCGGCTGGATCGCCGGCGGGCGGACGATCTCGGCGGCCAGCCTCAAGCAGGATCTGGACGAGATCCAGACGCGGCTGGTGGCGCTGGAAGCAGCCGCATCGGCCGACTGCCCGCACGGCTATCTGGTGTTCCAGAAGCCGTACATCCCGGGAAACCCCGACAGCGTGCTGTGCCGGAACGGGAACGACGAGATGGTGAGGGTGGGAAGGAGTCCCGCCTACTGGATCGATCGCTTCGAGGACAGCGTGCGCGACGCCAACTTCTATTATGGCCAGACCTACGACACCTACGATTATCCTGCGAACTTCCCCGAAAACGGGCAGGTCGTCCCGCCGCTGCTCTACGCCGAAAGCAGCGGCGCCGCCGTCGGCAAGCCCTCCGCCATCCCGGCGACGATGATGACCTGGTTCCAGGCCAACGCCGCCTGCCGTGCGGCGGGAAAGCGCCTCCCCTCCAGGGACGAATGGCTCTATGCGGCGACCGGTACACCGGACGACGCCACGAAGTGCAACATCACCAATCCCAACCCGGATGGCAGGCTGGCGGCCGGTCGCGCCAACAATGCCTGCGTGAGCCTCTGGGGCGCGGAGGACATGATCGGCAACCTGTGGGAGTGGACGGACGAGTGGTACGCGGCTCCCGGTCAGAAGGCGACTCCAACGGGGAGCTGGGCCGCGCCGGGGTACGGGATGGACGGAACCTGGAACATCGCATCGAGCGCCGACGACGGCCAGCTCAGCTGGCAGGTCGGCCTCCCGGCCGCGGCGATTCGCGGCGGGGGCTGGTTCTACGGCACTCCCGCCGGGATCTTCGCCATCGGCCTGTCGGGCGCGCCGTCGTTCTTCGGCAGGGTCCTCGGTTTCCGCTGCGTCATCCGTTGAACGTGCGCCTCGTCAGTCGTCCACCCGGAGCGGCGCCATGAGCAGCCCGCGCGCGACCGCTCGCTTGGAGTCGATGTCACGGAATACCCGCTCGATCTCGATGGGCGTCCGGCCGAGCGCCTCGGCTACCTCGGACGGCGCGATCTGGTGGTCGCGCGCATAGAGGCACAGATCCATCTCTGCGTAGGGCAGCGAGAAATAGAACTCCTCCTGACTCTGGGCCAGGGAATAGGTGTCGGTCGTGGGCGGGCGGCGCCGGATCTCCTCGGGCACTCCCAGCGCTTCGGCGACCTGGTAGACCTGGCTCTTGTAGAGGTGCGCGATCGGCTTCACGTCCGCCGCACCGTCACCCAGCTTGACGAAGAATCCCTGGTCGTACTCCAGGCGATTGGGAGTGCCGGCGACGGCGAAATTGCGTCGATCGGCGTGGTGGTATTCCAGCATCTTGCGGACGCGCTGCTTGAAGTTGGTTGCCGCCACGATTCCGAGGTAGGCCCCGAGCGTGAGGCGCTCCCTCACCTCGCGCCCATCCGGCGAGCGCGCCACCACGGAGAAAAGCCGATAGCGGTCGCTGTCGGTGACGCCGGGCAGGACGATCTTGCACCGCCAGCCGGGGCCGTATTCGGGAATCACCTCCTTTACCGCCTCGTCGCGGCGCGCGTAGCAGCGGACCGCCTCGAGCGCCGGAGTGATGTCCTCGGTGATCCCCTCGACGCCGAGTTGCGAAGCCAGCAAGCGCCCGAGCCGCTCCGAGTCGGGCGACGAATCCCGCTCGGGCAGGAAGAGCGCCAGCACCCGCCCGGGGCCGAGGGCGCGCGCGCACAGCGCGAGCACGACGCTCGAGTCGATGCCGCCCGACACCGCCACCACGGCGCCCCTGCGCTTGAGTCGCGAGGTGACCTGCTCCCGGACGGCGGTGGTGATCCGCTCCACCGCGCTCGGTGCGTCGATGGCGAGCGCTTCCCTGGAAAAGCGGGTTTGTTGCGTCATCGCGAGTGCCCTCCAGCCGGCGACTGCCCGGCGTCATTGCGCCTCCCCCTGCCTTCGATGAGCTGCTCGACCGCGAGCTGGGTGGAGAGGATCGCCACCAGCGCCATTCCGTCCTTCGTTCCGGTGGCCCGGCCGTGCCGCGCCTTGTCGACCAGAACCTGCACCGCCTCCGGCCGGAAGAGGCCGACCCGGGCCAGCGCCGGACGCGACAGCAGCTCCTCGACCCACGAGAAGCGCGCGCGGCCCGTCGCCGCGTCGAAGAAGCTGGCGGCGGCCGCCGCCCGATAAGGCTGTTTCGGTCGCCGCAGGATCGACGGCGGAACGAGGTCGCCGGCCGCCCGCTTGAGCAGGTGTTTCTCGTCGAGCGCCCGCATCTTGAATCGGGGCGGCAGGCGGGACGCGAAGTCGGCGACCCGGTAATCGAGGAAGGGAAATCGCCCTTCGATCCCGTGCGCCATCGCCATGCGATCGCCCTGGCTGGACAGGATATGTCCGGGTAGCAGGAACGCCGTCTCGAGGTATTGCGCCTGGCAGAACGGGTCCCAGGACGGGAATCGTTCGGGCAGCCCCGCCGCCAGCTCGGCCTGCGCGTCCCGCCCCGCCAGGGCAGACCGCACCTCGTCGGAGAAGAACTGCTTGAGTCGCGCGGTCAGCTCCCAGCGCGGCAGGTGCGAGAACAGGGGGTTTGCCAGGTCCTCCGGGCGCACGCGGAAGAATGCCTTCAAATAGGCGTCGGGTTGCGCCTGCAAGGCCGACATGTACGGATAGAGCCGGCGCAGGAGGAGGGGGCGGAGCCTCGATTCGGGGTATCTCGCCCAGAAGCGGCGGACCTTGGCCTCCTTGAACACGTCGTACCCGCCCAGCATTTCGTCGGCGCCCTCGCCGGTCACCACCACCTTGCAGCCGTGTTCGCGGACCTCCCGCGACAGCAAATAGAGCGGCGCCGGGGCGGTCCTGACGAGCGGCTGCTCGGCGTGCCAGACCACATCGGGAAAGACCCGCCCGATGTCCTCGGCCGTGCAGTTCACCGAATGGTGCGCGGCGAGGCAGAGGTGGCGCACCACCGCGCGCTGGTGCTCGCGCTCGTCGAATTCCGGATCCTCGAAGGTGACCGAGAACGTCTCGACGGGCGCGCCGGCGCGCTTTGCCAGCGCGGTCGTCAGCGAGGAATCGAGGCCGCCGCTCAAATAGGCTCCCACCGGCACGTCGGCGCGCAGCCGGAGGCGCACCGCGTCGGCCAGCAGCTCGCGCAAGCGCTCGGCCGCGGCGCCCTCGTCGAGCGAAAAATCGGGCGCCGGGTAGTCGAGCTGGAAATGGCGGCGAATGCGCGCCTCGCCATCCTCCCCCAGCGTCAGCGTCGCGCCCGGCGGCAGCTCCTCGATCCCTTCGAAGAAGGTCCGCGGGGGAATGGTGGACCAGAAGGTGAATGCCTGGTCGAGGCCGCAAAGGTCGATCGCGCGGCGGACCGCCGGGTCGGCGAGCAGCGCCTTCACCTCCGAGGCGAACAGGAACCGCCGACCGCTGCGGGAATAATAGATCGGCCGCACGCCGATGCGGTCGCGCGAGAGGACGAGCACCCTTTTCCGCGCATCCCAGATGGCGAATGCCCACTGGCCATTGAAGGTGCGCGTGCACTCCTCGCCCAGCTCCTCGTATTGTCGGAGGATCACCTCGGTGTCCGAGCGGGTCGCGAAGCGGCGGCCCTTCGCGATCAGCTCGTCGCGCAGCTCGAGGTAGTTGTAGATCTCGCCATTGAAGGTGATGGCGAGGGATCCATCCTCGTTCGACATCGGCTGCGCGCCGCCGGCGAGATCGATGATCGCCAGTCGTGCGTGGGCGAGGCCGACCGGGCCGACGGCGCGGATGCCGACCGCGTCGGGGCCGCGATGGCGGATGGCGCCGATCATCCGCTCCAGGAGGGGCGGCTCGACAGGGGCGCCTCCGAGATCGACTATTCCCGCGATTCCGCACATGGGCAGCCGCCGCGAGGGCGCCTCGATTCGATGAACCGGATCATCGCCTGTCTCACCCCTCACCCACGATCCAGAGGGCTTCGCCGAGTCCGAGCCGCCCCCTCCAGCCGCCGGTCGCCACCAGCCACCACCCGCGGACGATCCCGAACCCGTAGGCGAAATGGGATCCCGCGAAGACCGCCGGCAGCAAAAGGAGGAACGAGAGTCGCCGCCGCCGCGCCGCGAGCGCGAGCGACGCGCCGAGGTTGATCGCGGCGTAGGGTGCAATCAGCGCCGCGCCGGCCGCCGCGATCCGCCGGTCGACGAGCGCGCCCGCGAAAAACAGCGCCGACGCGGCCAGCACGCCGAGAAAGAAGAGCGCGGGCAGGAGATGACGCCACCGGAACGAATAGGGGTGGAGTCGCTGGGTGAACGCGCTCCAGGTGCCATTCTCGATTGCCTGGCGCATCAGGGCGCGGAGCGAGGCGCGGGGGAAATAGCGGACGCGCACGTCGACGCACAGGTGAACGCGCCCGCCCGCGCGACGGATCCGCGCCGCCATCTCGATGTCCTGATTGCGGAGGAGGCGTTCGTCGAACAGCCCGAGGCGGCCGAAGAGTTCGCGCCGCCAGCAGCCGAACGCGGCGGTGTCGGCGGGGCCGCTCCGCCGGCGAAATCGGAACGGGCTGCCCGTCGCGAAGGGCGACCCGAGCGCGCAGGCGATCGCCTCGGCCATCGTCGTCGGAGCGGCCGGCCCGTTGTCGAGGGCGGTCCCCGCCATGGCCGCGCCCTCCGCGTCGAGCGCGCGGACCTGCGCGGCGACGAAGTTCGGAGGATAGAGGCAATGGCCGTCGGCGCGGACGATGATTTCGCCGCGCGCCTGGCGAATACCGAGGTTGAGCGCCGCCGGCGTGCTTTGCCTCGGATTGTCGAGCAGGCGGACCGGCGCGCCGGTGCCGGCGATCTGGGCGACTTGATCGCGTGTGCCGTCGCTGCTCCGCCCATCGACGACCAGCACCTCGAGCCGTTCGTGGGGCCAGCTGCCGTCGAGCAGCGACCGCAGCGCCGGCCCGATGAAGCGCTCCTCGTCACGGCACGGCATTACCACGGTCACCATCGGTGCTCCGCCTGCTCCCGCGCCGGCCCGACCGACTGGCTGCATGTGCCCTCCCATTCAGCGCCGGCGGAGGAGCAACGTACGCAACTTCAGGTAATGCTCCCCGCCCACCTGCTTTCCGATCTCCTTCACTCCCCAGAGGAGCGATTGCTGCAGCGCGGGCAGGAGGCGGCCCGCGGCGAGCGCACCGACGGCGGCCGGCGACATTCCGCGCTGCACGGCGTGACGCCCGAGGACGAGGCAGCCGCCGTCGCGACGGCAGCGGCTGGTCGGCTCCGAGGTGAAGAGCGCCTCCATTCCCGCCTCCGCCGCGGTCTCCCCCACCAGCGGGGAATAATAACCCTCGGGGACGGACGCGATCCGCACCCGCTCGCCGACGATGTCCGAGAGCACCGCCACGCTGGTCCGCCACTCCTCCAGCATTCGGGCCCGCGTGCAGGCGGACAGCCGGGGCGGGTGCGAGGCGGAGTGGCTGCCGATGACGTGCCCGCGGCGGTGGATCTCCCGGATGGCGGCGCGGTCGAGGAAGGTGGCTTTTCCCAGGTAATTGGTGGGGATGAAGAAATGGCCCCGCCAGCCGAAGCGCTCGATCCGATCCACGATCTGGCTCGCCGCGGTGGCGCCGCCGTCGTCGAACGTGAGGAGCACCGGCAGGCCGGATCGGGAGGTGCCCGCGCGCAGGTCGAATACCGTGACGCCGGCCTTCGCGCGCGCCGGGGAGATGGCGCTCAAATGGCGTTCGAACTCGTCGACGCGCAGCTTGTACCGCGCGGCGCCGGGCCCCGGGAATCCGCTCGCGTCGAAGCGATCGTCCGGCAGGACGTCGTGGTACATCAACGTGATTGCCCGAATCGGGGCGCCGGCGGATTCAGAGGTTGTACGGTCCATCGCCGTCTCCGCGGGTCACGTGGATCTCGTCGCGATGGTGCTCGAGCGGCCCGATCCGCTGCGCCAGCGCCGGGGAGAGGGCCAATACGAAGTTCGAAGGGCCGGCGCGGAAGCCGCATTGTTGGAGCGCCCCGCAGAAGAGGGCGTGGGACTGGTTGGTGACCGCGATGTCCGCGCCGGCGTCGCGGAGGTGGTTGGTCGCCGCCAGCATGACGGCGGGGGCGGCAGCGGGCAGCGCGAGACAATCGACCAGAGTGCCGACGCGCATGGCGCCGAAATAGGGATTATCGGTCATCCGCGTGTCGAGCAGCACCGCCCAGCCCACCGGGATATCGCCGTCGCGCACCCGCAGCCGGATGAAGCGCGGGTCGCCGGGCGGATAGAGCGCGTCGAGGGTGGCGCCGTCGCGGGCGGTCATCATCCGAACATGAGGCAGCGATCGCCGCCACAGGTCGTCCGCCCATCCCGCGAACGAGTCGACCCGCTCCGCGATCGTGCCGCCCGCGTCCACCCGCGCGGGGGACAGCAGCCGCTCGTCGAGGCGGAGCGCCAGCGCCCCGAGCCCCGTGAGCGCGAGCGTGTCGAGGAGCAGCCGGCGGACCGGCGTCTTCCGGAGCGGGCGGATGTTGCGCAGGAACGGCCGGGCGCGAAATACCCGGAAATAGAAGGGCACGTCCGCCATGCGCCAGCCGCCGGCCCGAAGCAGCCGGGCGGCGTCGACGTCCTGCCCGCCGAGCCCGAGGGAATAGAGCAGCGGCTGCATCCGCATCGCGTGCCGCAGGAAGCGCACGCCGAGGGACGTATAGTGCTTGTCGATGAGTCCTTCGGAGAGCGGGAACTGGTAATTCCCGATCGGGACCACCGCGCCGTCGACCGCCATTTCCTGGTGCTTGAACGCGTAACCGCCCCGGACGACGTCGCCCTCGCTGGCGAGGAAATACTCCCAATAGATCGACCGTCCGGGGGCGGGCGCGAGCGTCGTCGGCGTTGCCGCCTCGGGGAATCGATAGGTCACGCCGCGCGCCCGCAAACGCGAATTGAACGCCTGGACCGCCGCTGCCTGCTCCTCCCGATAGGACTGGATCTCGAGTGCCATCGCCCGCTCCCTCGCCTGCGCCCCTGGCAAAGGTCTTTCGGGCGGCTTTTACGGGGAACAAGCGACCGCGTCGGTCGAGTCGCCGGTTGATTGCGGTCAGGCGCCGCAGTGCCGCCATTTTGCGGCGGTTTCCCGTCGGCTCCCGAGACGGGGAATCTCCGTTTGCCGGGATCGTCGTTGCGCCCGCGTCGTCGCCGCGTAGAACGCCAATGGCGGAGGGGTGTGGAGGTCGTGATGAGCGACGGCGGCGGCGTGAAGGGTGAAGTGCGGAAGTTCATTGTCGATCAATTCAAGTTCGGCCAGGACAGCGACGGGCTCGCCGAGGGCGATTCGCTCCTCGACAACGGGCTCATCGACTCCACCGGTGTGCTGGAGGTGGTGATGTTCCTGGAGCAGCGATATGGCATCAATATCCAGGACAACGAGCTGGTGCCTTCGAACCTCGACTCGATCGAGAGCATCGCCCGCTTCGTCGCGGGCAAGCAGGGTTCCGGCTCGGGGGGCGGGTAGGAGCCGGGCGGCCGATGCTGCTCGAGAGTCTGCTCGAGGCGCGGGCTTCCCAGGCGCCCGAACGGGTGGCGCTCGTCGCCGGAGGGCGGCGCGTCACGTGGGGCGAATTGGAGGCGCAGTCGAACCGGCTCGGTCGCGCGCTCGTCCGCCTCGGCGTGAGGCGCGGCGACCGGGTGGCGATCTGGCTCGACAACTCCGTCGAGGCGGTGAGCGCGATCTTCGCCGCGCTCAAGGCCGGCGCCTGCTTCATGATGATCAACTCCGGCACGCGCCCACAGAAGCTCGGCTACCTCCTCGATGACGCGCGGGCGCGCGCGCTCGTGCTGCCGGCGCGCAAGCTCGGGCCGCTGGTCGGCGCCGTGGCGGACCG
>JAJXSP010000078.1 GCA_021784515.1 Myxococcales bacterium
GGTCGGAAAGTGGGCCGAGCTGGCGCCGGTGGTCCAGCGCGAGCTGGCGCTGGTGGACGTGGCGGACGTCGCCGCGATCGCCGAGCTGAAGTTCCGCCTGGGCGCGATCCGCGAGCAGCAGCTCGGTGATCCGAGCGGCGCGATCGAGTGCTACCGCGACATCCTCGATCTCGACGGCGCCCACGTCGGCGCGCGCCTCGCGCTCGAGGGGCGGCTCGCCGACCCCGAACAAAGTGGCGACCAGCTCGTCGCGGCCCAGATCCTCGAGCCGATCTACCAGCAGCTCGAGGAGTGGAACCGGCTGATCGAGGTGCACGAGATCCAGCTCGGCCACGAGACGGACGTGGCCGCGCGCGGCGCGCTCCTGCTCCGCATCGGCGCGCTGTGGGGCGACAAGCTCGGCGACGGCGAGAAGGCGTTCGACGCCTACGCGCGCTGCTTCGGCGAGGACCCGTCGAACGAGTCGGCGCGCGGCGAGCTGCCGCGCCTGACGGCGATCCTCGAGGCGTGGCCGCGGCTGGTCGCCCTCTACGAGAGCGCGGTCGCCTCGCCCAACGAAGCGGAGCGCGCGATCGACGCGGCGCTCTCTCGCGAGCTGCTGCTGAAGATCGCCGAGACCTACGACGAGAAGCTCGGCGACGTGGACAAGGCGGTCGACGCCTTCAAGCGGGTGCTGTCGATCGAGCCCGACGACGCGGTGGCGCTCGAGGCGCTCGAGCGGCTCTACACGCGCACCGAGAAGTGGCCCGAGCTGCTCGACGTGTACCGCAAGCGCGTCGACCTCACCGCCGAGAAGGACGCGCGCGAGGCGCTCTACTTCCACATGGCGGCGCTCCAGGAAGAGGCGCTCGGCAACCTCGACGCGGCGATCGAGACCTACCAGGAGGTGCTGGCGCAGGACGACGCGAACGTCCGCGCGCTGAAGGCGCTCGACCGCCTCTACCTGACCAAGCAGGCGTGGCACGAGCTGGCCGACAACCTCGCGCGCCAGCTCGCGCTCACCGAGGACCGTGGCGAGACGATCGCGCTGCTGGTGCGCCTCGCCGAGCTGCGCGAGACGCGGCTCGGCCAGGTCGGCGCGGCGATCGAGACCTACCACCAGGTGCTCGATCTCGACGCGACGAACGAGGCGGCGACCGGCGCGCTCGAGCGGCTGGTGCTGCTGCCCGAGCACGAGCTGTCGGTCGCGGGGATCCTCGAGGCGATCTACAAGTCGCCCGATCTTCCGCCCGGGCAGCCGATCGCGCGCTGGGCGAAGCTCGTCGACGTCTACGAGATCATGGTGCGCCACGCGCTCGATCCGTCGCGCAAGATCGAGCTGCTCCACCAGATCGGCCAGCTCTACGAGGAGCAGGGCGGCGACGGCGCGCGCGCCGTCACGACCTACGACCGTGCGTTCCGCGAGGACCCGAGCCTCGCCGAGACGCAGGAGCGCCTCGAGCGGCTGGCGCAGTCGCTCGATCGCTGGGGCGAGCTGGTGCAGCTCTTCAAGTCGGTCGCGCAGGGCCTCACCGATGGCGAGCTGCAGGTGCGCCTGTGGATGCGGGTGGCGCAGGTCGAGGAGACGCTGCAGGGCAGCGACGACGAGGCGGCCGCCGCCTACCTCAAGGTGCTGGAGGTCGATCCGAGGAACCTCGCCGCAGCCAACGCGCTCGAGTCGATCTACGTCCGCACCGGCGCCTTCACGAAGCTGGTGGATGTGGTGCTGCGGATGGTGGAGATGGTCACCGAGCTGCGCGACAAGAAGGAGCTGTGCTTCCGCGCCGCGCGGATCTTCGAGGAGCAGCTCGACAGCCCCGACCGCGCCATCGAGACGTTCCGGATGGTGCTCGCGCTCGACGAGAACGACGCCACCGCGATCGACGCGCTGGAGCGCCTCTACATCCGCCTCGAGCGCTGGGAGAACCTGAAGGACATCTACCAGAAGAAGGCCGAGCTGGCGCCGTCGCTCGACGAGAAGAAGCAGATGTACTTCGTGCTCGGCCAGGTCTACGACCGCGAGCTGAAGGACGTCACGCGGGCGATCGAGACGTACCAGACGATCCTCGATCTCGACCCCGAGGAGTTCCAGGCGATCCAGGCGCTCGACCGGCTCTACGCGCAGGCCGGGCGCTGGTACGACCTGCTCCAGATCCTCGAGCGCGAGGTGGAGCTGACGCAGGCGGGCGGCGGCACCGTCGGGGAGACGGTGTCGCTCAAGTACCGCATCGGCCAGCTGTGGGAGCGTGAGCTCCGGGACCTCACGCGCGCCGTCGAGGCGTACCGCGAGGTGCTGGCGATCGACAGCGGGCACGGGCCGACGCTCGCCGCGCTCGACGGCATCGTCCACGGCCCCGAGCAAAGTGGCGAGGCGGTGCTCGCGGCGCAAGTGCTGGAGCCGATCTTCGAGACGTCGGGCGAGTGGGACCGCCTGATCGACGTGCTCGAGGTGATGGTGCGCTACGCCGAGGACGCGCCGCGCAAGGTCGAGCTTCTGCACCGCATCGCCGGCTACCACGAGGCGCAGATGGGCCGGCAGCGCGAGGCGTTCGACGCCTTCGGCCGCGCGCTCGAGCAGGACCCGCACGACGAGACGACGATCGGCCACCTCGAGCGGCTCGCCGGCGCGATCGCGGCGTGGGGCGATCTCGTCGCGCTCTACGAGCGCGAGCTGGCGAAGATGCTCGATCCGACGCGCCAGGTGGAGACGCTGCTGCGCGCGGCTCGCGTGTACGAGGACGAGCTGCACGAGGCCGACAAGGCGATCGCCAGCCTCCGCCGCGTGCTCGAGATCGAGCCCGACCAGCGCGCCGCGATCGACGCGCTCGATCGGCTCTACCACGCCACGCAGCGCTGGACCGAGCTGGCCGACACGCTGCGCCGCGAGGTGCGGCTGGCCCAGAGCCAAGGGGCCGACGAGGAGATCGTCCAGCTGCAGTTCCGTCTCGGGCAGGTGTTCGAGGCGGCGCTGCGCGACCTCGACAGCGCGGTCGAGGTGTACCGCGAGATCCTCGCCACCGCGCCCGATCACGGCCCGACGCTGCAGGCGCTCGAGCTGCTGTTCGCCGACGGCACGAAGCAGATGGAGATCGCCGCGATCCTCGAGCCGCTCTACCGCGCCGGCGAGCAGTGGGAGAAGCTCATCCGGGTCCACGAGGTGCAGCTCGAGCGCATCGCCGAGCCGGCCGAGCGGCTCGCGATGCTCCAGCGCATGGCCGAGATCGACGAGCACAAGCTCTTCGACCAGGCCGCCGCGCTCCGCCACTTTGGCCGCGCGCTGCGGGAGGTGCCGACGAGCGAGCTTTGCGGCGAGGAGGTCGAGCGGCTCGCCGCCGCGGTAAACGCGTGGGACGAGGTCGTCGCGCTCTACGACGAGATCCTCGGTGCCACGCAGGATCCCGAGGCGCTGCGGCGCGTGTTGCTCAAGCAGGCGCGCGTCTACGAGATCGAGCTTCAGGACGGCGGCGCCGCCGAGGCCGCGCACAAGCGCGTGCTGGCGATCGAGCCGAAGGATTCCGACGCGCTCGCGGCGCTCGATCGCATCTACAGCGCCTCGGGGCTGTACACCGAGCTGGCCGACATCCTCGGGCGGCGCATCGGCGTCACCACCGCGACGGAGGAGATGGTCGAGCTGTACTTCCGCCTCGGCACCGTCTACGCCGACGCCCTCGCCGAGCCCGACCACGCGATCACCTCGTACAGCGCGATCCTCGAGCTGGACTCGCGCAACGCGCGGGCGCTCGAGGCGCTCGAGGGCGTCTACTTCCGGCGCCAGCAGTGGCCGGAGCTGTATGGCGTGTACGAGAAGATGATCGACCTCGCCCCCGACGACCAGGCGATGGCCGACGCCTACGCGCGCATGGCGAAGATCGCCTCCGACGCGCTCGGCGACCGCGACAAGTCGATCGACCTGTGGGGCCGCGTGATCGATCTGCGCGGCGAGGACCCGGTCGCCCTCGACGCGCTCGCCGACCTCTACACGCGCGCCGAGGCGTGGCGCGAGCTGGTGGACGTCCTCGAGCGGCGCATCCGGATCTCCGACCCCGCGGGCCAGGTGGCGCTCTACGCGCAGCTCGGCGCGATCTGGCGCGACAAGCTCGGGCGCGAGCGCAACGCCCTCGAGGCGTGGCTGCACGTGCTCGAGATCGATCCCTCGAACCTCGACGCGCTGCGCACCGTCGCGGCGATCTACAAGCAGACCCAGGCGTGGGAGGAGCTGGTCGAGACGGTCCACAAGCTGATCGAGCTCGGCCAGATCGAAGCGGGGGGGCTGATGGAGGAGGCCGAGCTGAAGGAGCTGTACGCCGAGCTCGGCCACCTGCAGGGCGAGATCCTGATGCGCCCGCAGGAGGCGATCGACGCGTGGAAGCGCGTGCTGATGCTCGACGACCGCGACTTCCGCGCGCTCGGCGCGCTCGAGCAGCTCTTCACCGGCGAGGCGCGCTGGGAGGAGTGCATCGACGTCCTCGCGCGCAAGGAGGTGGCGCTCGAGGAGCAGCGCGATCGGATCGACGTGATGCTCCAGCAGGCGGCGATCTGGGAGGAGAAGATCGGCTCCCCCGAGCGCGCCGCGCAGGCGTACGAGCGCATCCTCGGCCTCGAGGCGGGCAACCCGACCGCCTCGGCGCAGCTCGAGGCGATCTACCGCAGCGTCGGCAACTGGGAGAAGTTGATCGAGCTTCTGCTCGGGCGCACCGAGCACGTCGCCACCGCCGCGGAGAAGATCGCGCTCTTCCAGTCGATGGCGGAGGTGTACGAGAAGCAGCTCGGCGATCGCGAGGGCGCGTTCGTGGTGCTGCAGGCGGCGTTCAAGGAGGACTACTCCGACGAGAGCACCGCGCGCGAGCTGGAGCGGCTCGCCACCGAGACGAACAAGTGGAATGACCTGCTCACCGACTACACGCAGGTCGTGCAGACGATCACCGATACGAAGGCGGCGGCCGATCTGTGGGTCAAGATCGGACGCTGGTACGGCGAGCACCTCGGCCACCTCGACTACGCCATCACCTCGGAGCAGGAGGCGCTCAAGCTCGACCCGGACCACAAGGGCGCGCTGGAGAGCCTCGCCGACTGCTACCGGCGCACCTCGCGCTGGGCGGAGCTGGTGCAGGTGCTCGAGCACCACGCCGCCGTCGAGACGGAGCCCGCGCGGCGAGTCGACCTGCACCTCGCGATCGCCGACCTCTACGAGGGCTCGCTCTCCGACGGGCAGAGGGCGGTGCAGGCCTACCGCCTCGCGGTGCAGGCCGATCCGAACTGCCTCGACGCGCTCAACTCGCTCGAGCGGCTCCACCGCCGCGACCAGCAGTGGGCCGAGCTGATCGACGTCCTCGGCCAGAAGGCGCGCGCGGTCGCCGAGGTGAGCGGCGACACCGACGAGGTGATCCGGCTGCGCGAGCAGATCGGTGCGCTGTTCGAGGAGAAGCTCGGCGACGGCGCCGACGCGATCGCCAGCTACAAGGAGATCCTCCTCGTCGACTCGCAGAGCGCCACCGCGCTCAAGGCGCTGGAGCGGCTCTACCAGAGGACCGGCGCGTGGGAGCAGTACCTCCAGATCCTCGACCAGCGGCTCGACGTGGCGCAGGGCGACGAGGAGCGCATCGCCATCCACGAGCTTCAGGCGCACGCGTGGGAGGAGCAGTTCCGCAAGCCCGAGCGCGCGTGGGAGGCGCTCGAGAAGATCCTCGGGCTCGACGACCGCCACGAGCCGACCCTGCGCGCGCTGGAGCGGCTGTACCGGCAGGAGCGCCGCTGGAACGAGCTGGTGGACACGCTCGGGCGGCACATCAACGCCGTCGGTGACGCCGCGTCGCGCATCCTGCTCTACGCCCAGATGGGCGAGGTGTACGAGAACGAGCTGCGCGACAACGACCGCGCCATCGAGGCGTTCGGCGCGATCCTCTCGTTCGATCCGGATCACGTCGGCGCGCTGACGGCGCTGTCGCGGCTGTACGAGAAGATCGAGGACTGGCACCGCGCCATCGACACGATGGGGCGGCTCGTCGAGCTCTGCACCGATCCTTCGAAGCGCGTCGAGCTGCACCACCGCATCGGCCGCATCCACGAGGACTACATCGGCGATTCCGACATCGCCGAGAACCGCTACAACGAGGCGCTCTCGCTCGACCCGGGCTTCGCGCCGGCGATGGCGTCGCTGACGCAGCTCTACCAGCGTCGGGGCGACTGGCTGAAGGCCGCCCAGATGATGGTGAAGACCGAGGCCTTCATCGGGAACCCGCTCGAGAAGGTGAAGGTCCTCTACGAGGCGGGCCGCACCTACTGGGAGAAGCTCGACGACCAGCCGCGCGCCGGCGAGCTGTTCGCGCGCGTGCTCGAGCTGGACCCCGAGCACGTCGAGGCGGGCGAGCCGCTCGCGGACCTCTACTTCCGCGAGTCCGACGCCGGCAAGGAGACCGGGCTCGACGGGCGGTGGCGGGAGCTGGAGCCGGTCCTCGACATGCTGGTGCGCAAGGCCGACCAGCGGCGGCTCGGCAACGAGGAGCTGAACCAGCTGTACTACCGCCTCGCGCGCACCGCCGACGAGCTCGGCAACTACGACAAGGCGCTCAAGTTCTACAAGGCCGCCTACGAGATCGACTCGACGTGGCTGCCGACGCTGCTCGGGCGCGCGTCGCTGCTCTACAAGCACGAGGCGTGGGACGAGGCCTTCAAGATCTACCAGACGATCCTCGTCCACCACCGCGACACGCAGAGCGACGCCCAGATCGTCGACGTGTTCTACCGGCTCGGCGTGATCAAGCTGAAGCAGAACGAGCGCAAGAAGGCGCTCAACATGTTCGAGAAGGCGCTGGAGGTGGATCCGGCGCACCGCCCGACGCTGCTGGCGGTGATCGACCTCCAGGCGTCGCAGGGCGACTTCGAGGCGGTGGTGCACGCCAAGCGGTCGCTGCTCGCCGCGGCGAACGAGGCCGACCAGCTCAAGCTCCTCGACGAGATCGGCGACCTGTACCGCGAGAAGCTGAAGAACCCGCAGAAGGCGATCGCGGCCTACGGTGACGCGCTCGCGCGGAGCCCGCAGGAGCACAAGATCCTGCACAAGGTGCTGGAGCTCTACTACGAGACCCAGCAGTGGAAGCTCGTCGTCGACACCCTGCAGCAGTTCACCGCGATCGAGCGCAACCCGCTCATCCGGGGCAAGTACCTCGAGGCCGCGGCGAAGGTGCTGCGCGACGAGCTGAAGAGCCTCGACGACTCGATCGAGTTCTTCAACAAGGCGCTCGATTGCTTCTTCGAGAAGCCCGACGGCATCACGCCGGCGAACTTCCAGACCTACCTGCGCTCGTTCGAGGCGATCGACAAGATCTGCACGCAGCGGAAGGACTGGAAGCAGCAGGAGCGCAACTACCGCAAGATGCTCAAGCGCATGCCCGCCGAGGGGCACGAGCAGGTGAAGATCGCGCTGTGGCACGCGCTCGGCGAGATCTACCGCTCGCGCCTCCGCAACTTCGGGCCCGCGATGCAGGCGTTCGAGGTGGCGACGAAGCTCGACCCGGGCAACATGCAGCGCCACGAGATCCTCGCCGAGCTGTACGTCGTCGCCGGGCCGGAGCACGCGCAGAAGGCGGTGCTGCAGCACATGACGCTGCTCCGTCACGACCCGTTCCGCATCGAGAGCTACAAGGCGCTGCGGAAGCTCTACATGGAGGCGCGCCAGTACGACAAGGCGTGGTGCATCTGCTCGGCGCTGACCTACCTGCAGCGCGCCGAGCCCGAGGAGCTGGGCTTCTTCGAGCAGTACCGGCCGAAGACCTTCGCGCAGGCGAAGAACCGCGTCACCGACGAGCTGTGGTCGAAGAACCTGTTCCACCCGATGGAGGACCGCTACATCGGCGCGATCCTCGGCGCGGTGTGGCAGGCGGTGGCGCACCTCAAGTCGGGCGAGCACAAGCAGTTCAACCTGCGGCGGAAGGACAAGCTGGACCTCCAGACGAACCAGACGCTGTTCGCCAAGGTGTTCTTCCGCGTCGCCCAGACGCTCAACGTGATGATGCCCGAGGTGTACCTGCGGCCCGAGCAGCCCGGCGGGATGCAGATCGCCAACTGCAAGGAGAAGGGCGTGCTCATCCCGTCGCTGGTGGTGGGCGCGGAGCTCTTGCAGGGGCGGAGCGACAAGGAGCTGGCCTTCCCGGTGGCGCGCTTCCTCACGCTGCTTCGGCCGGAGCACTACCTCAAGCTCACGCTGCCGACGAACACCGAGCTGAGGATCGCCTTCATGGCGGCGCTGAAGCTGGTGCAGCCGCAGTTCCCGATGAAGCCGCAGGACGCGCCCGTCGTCGAGCAGTACATGCAGGCGATGCGGACGACGGTGCAGCCGGCGTGGCTCGAGCAGCTGGCGCTGGTGGTTCAGCGCTTCCTCACCTCGCAGCACGAGGTCGATCTCTCGAGCTGGTCGCAGGGCGTGGAGCTCACCGCGCACCGCGTGGGCTTCGTGCTGTGCAACGACCTCGCGCTCGCCGCGCGGCACATCCAGATGGAGCCGACGGTGGTGGGCGGCCTGCAGCCGAAGGACAAGGTGAAGGAGCTGGTGCTCTACGCGATCTCCGAGGAGTACTTCGAGCTGCGCCAGCAGCTGGGGATCACGATCGGGTAGCCGGTCGTCGCAGGGCCGAAGGGCCACGTCTACTGCCTGGAAGTCAATCCGTAGACGCGCAGGCGAGCGCCCCGATCGTGTCTGTTCGCTTCCTGCTTGAACCGACGATCGATGCTTGGCACCGTCGAGGCTCCCAAGGAGAGAGCCCGATGCCACCTCGTCCCCGCCGCGCCGCCGCCGCACCCGCCCTCATCGATCGCCTGAGCGACGACGTCGTGTTCGCGTGGCTCCCCGCGCCCATCGCGGAGGCGGCCGTCGATCTGGTCAAGGCCGGCCGCGTCGCGCGCCCGGCGATCGGCACGACCCGGATCGAGGCGATCGTCGCCGACCGGGGGCGCCGCGTGAGGGCGACGATCGCGTGGGGCGCGACGGGCCCCGCCTCGCGCTGCGACTGCGGCAAGCGGAGCCCGTGCGCGCACGCCGCGGCGATCGCGATCCTGCTCCTCGGCGGAGCGGTCGGCGGCGATGTGAACGACGAGGCGGACGGCCAGACCGACGAGGCGCGCACCGACGGTGCCCCGATCGCCGAGGCCGCAGAGCTCGAACGGAGGCGGCGCGTCGAGCGTGGCGCCAGCGAGCTGTTCGAGGTTCGGCCGCACCCGTCGACGCGCGTCTACGGCGCGTGGGACGTGGGCTCTCCGTCGGCGCGGACCTACGATGTGGTGATCCGCGCGCTCGACGAGCCGCACAACGGCTGCACCTGCCCCGACTTCGCCACCAACCTCCTTGGCACGTGCAAGCACGTCGAGGCGGTGCTGCACCATCTGCGCAAGAACGCGCCGCGCAAGCTGCGCGAGGCCGCGGCCGCCGGCCCGCCGTCGAGCTACCTCCACCTCGCATTCCCCGACGGCGAGGCGAGCCGCGAGGGCGAGGTGCGCCTCCGTCTCGCGCCGAACGCCGCGCGCCGGCTGCCCGCGCGCCGCCTGGCGGCCGACCGCCTCGCCGGCGACCTCGCGAGCGCGTGGCCCGCGCTGCGCGACCAGCTGGTGGAGGCGGGGGTCGAGATCCCGCGCGAGGTGGAACGTCACGTCGAGCGGCTGCGCGAGCGGGCCGAGCGGGAGCGCCGCGCCGCCGCCGTCCTCGCCGAGGTGCGGGCCGCCGGCCGCGACCAGCCGGGCTTCCGCGCCGCACTCTACCCGTACCAGGTCGAAGGCGTGGCGTTCCTCGCCGCTCGCGGCCGGGCGCTGCTCGCCGACGAGATGGGCCTCGGCAAGACCGCGCAGGCGATCGCCGCCATGGCTCGCCTGATGCGCACCGATGGAGTGCGCCGCACGGTGGTGGTCTGCCCGACGTCGCTCAAGCACCAGTGGCAGCGCGAGATCGCGCGCTTCACCACGCTCGGCGAGCGCGACGTGGCGGTGGTCGCGGGGACGCGCGCCGAACGCGTCGCCTGCTACCGCTCCGAGGCCGCGGTGCTCATCACCGGCTACGAGCTGGCGCGCACCGACGAGCGCGACCTCGAGGCGCTGGGCATCGACCTCCTGATCCTCGACGAGGCGCAGCGGATCAAGAACTGGCGCACCCGCACCGCCGACGTGGTGAAGCGGCTGCGCACGCGCTTCGCCTTCGTCCTGACCGGCACGCCGCTCGAGAACCGGCTCGACGATCTCTACAGCCTGATGCAGGTGATCGACCCGCACCTGTTCGGGCCGCTGTGGCGCTTCAACGAGGACTTCACCACCCTCGACGAGCGCGGGCGCGTCACCGGCTATCGCAACCTCGACCGCCTGCGCGCGCGCGTCGCGGGGGTGCTGCTCCGGCGGCGCAAGGAGGAGGTGCTCACGGAGCTGCCCGAGCGCATCGTGACCCGCCTCGAGGTGCCGCTCACCGACCAGCAGCGCGCGATCCACGACGAGGCGGAGGGGGTGGTGGGGCGGCTGCTGGCGATCCTCAAGCGGCGCCCGCTCACGCCGGTCGAGGAGAAGCGCCTGATGTCGGCCTTCCAGCGCATGCGGATGGCCTGCGACGCGGCCGAGCTGTGCGACGACGACGCGCCGAAGGGCGCGCCCAAGCTCGACGAGCTGTCCGGCCTGCTAGAGGAGATCTGCGTCGCCGGCGGGCGCAAGGTCGTCGTCTTCTCCGAGTGGGAGAAGATGCAGGCGCTCGCGGCGGCGGTGTGCGAGCGCGCGGGCATCGGCCACGTGCGGCTGCACGGCGGCGTGCCGTCGGCAAAGCGGGGCGCGCTCATCGATCGCTTCCGCGAGGATCCTTCGTGCCGCGTCTTCCTGTCGACGGATGCGGGCGGCGTGGGGCTCAACCTCCAGGTGGCGAGCCACGTGATCAACCTCGACCTGCCGTGGAACCCGGCGGTCCTCGCGCAGCGCATCGCGCGCGTCCACCGACTCGGGCAGCGCGAGGCGGTGAACGTGGTGCTCCTCGTCAGCCGCGGCAGCTTCGAGGAGAGGATGGAGGTCACGCTCGAGGCCAAGCGCGCGCTGTTCGCCGCGGCGGTCGGCGACGACGCGACGACCACCGAGCTCGAACGTTCGAGCTTCGCGTCGCGGATCGCCACGCTGCTCGGGGGCGCCTTCGCCGCGGCGACGGGGAAGGAGGCGGTCGCCGCGGCGCCCGATCCGGTGGCCGCGCTCCGCGAGAAGCTCGGGCCGGCGCTCGAGCGCGTGGTGCGTCTCTCCGACGGGCGGCTGCTCGGCGTGGTGCGCGGCGAGGGTGTGCCCGCGGCGGCGGAGCCCAACGCGGTGCTTCTTCCGTCGCGCGCCGCCGAGGCGCTCGGGGCGCTCGGTCCCGCCTCGCCGCTCGCCGCCGGAGAGCTGTTGTGGCAGGCGGATCCGGTCGCGCCCGCCGACGCCCAGCGCGCGCTCCGACGGGAGCGGCTGGCGACCGCCGAACGCAAGCTCGGCGCGGCGCGCGCACTCGTTGCTGCCTCGCTCGGCAGCGAGGCGCTCGGTCCGCTGCGCGACGCACTCGCGCTCGCCTGCCGTGCCCTCGACGAGCGCGGCGATCCCGGCGACGACCCGGCCGCGCTGCTCGGCGCGGTGTACGGCCACCTCGTGCCCTCGGGCGCGCTCACCCCCGCCGACGCCCACGCGCTCGTCCGCGCCGGCGAGCTGGCGCGCGCCTTCGACGGCTCGCCGCTTCAGCCGCCGGAGTCGCTGATCGCGGAGGTGATGGAGGAGGCGCGCAGCCTCGTCGCGCGGGCGAGGGAGCGGCTGGGGGCCTGAGCGCGCGGCGTCTCAAGGAGCCGGCGCGTCGCGCCCGAGATTGGCGCTAGCGTCAATGCCGTTCAGATAGCGAGGCGACGTGGATGTGGACGGCTTCTTCCGTGGCTGGGAGATCGGCCACGGCCACGGTCACGGCCACGAAATCCTTCTCTGAACGGCATTGGTGCTCTCGTCGACGTTCCGTTCCCGACCATCGGTTCTCGTGGGGCCGCGAGGCCGGCTCTGCGTGCTACCGTTGCCGGGCGATGGCGACGATCGACGATCTACCGGAGTGGGAGCGCCTGCTCGCCGCCGAGCGGCACCTCCAGGCGCTCGTGCCGGGCTCGGTCCTGGTCGGGGGAACCGCCGCCGCGTTGCACGCCGGGCATCGCTCGAGCGTCGATGGCGACCACGTCCTCGCCGATCTCCGCGCGCGGTTCCACGAGGTGCTCGAAAAGCTCGAAGCGGTGGCCGGCTGGTCGACGGCGCGCGTGCAGCGTCCGGTGTTGATCCTCGGCCGGCTCGAGGGCGTACCGACGGGGATCCGCCAGCTGCGGCGCACCAGGCAGCTCGAGACCGAGGAGCGCGAGGGCCTGCGCGTCCCGACCCTGCCGGAGATGGCGCGGATCAAGGGGTGGCTGCTCGTGACGCGCCACACGGTCCGTGATTACCTCGACACGGTGGTTCTGCTCGAATGCCTGGGCGAGGAACGAGGCATTGAGGCGCTCGAATCGCTCGATGAGCTGTACGTGCAGCCGGGCGGCGCCTCGGTGGTCGCGGAGCTGGTGGAGCGGCTCGGCGCGGCGGCGCCGGAGGATCTCGGCGCGGTCGATCTCGCCACCTACAAGGGCCTCGTGGCGCCGTGGAATTCGTGGTCGCACGTCGCCGCGACGGGGCGACGGTGGGCCGACCGGCTCGCGGCGCGGTTCCTCGGGGGACGGCCATGACGCCGCTCGAGGTGCTGGCGCGCTCGGCCGCGCTGTGGAACCGCCGCGCCATCGACCTCCGCAGCGACGAGATCGTCGCGCAGATCATGGACCGCGGCTCGCCGGACGATTGGCGCGCGCTCTACGCCCTGGCGCGGGGCGACGCCGAGCTGCGCCACCGCATTGCGCACCTGGCGGCGATGGTGGCGCAGTACCTCCCCAACTTCTGGCTCGCGGCCATGCGGTCGCTGGGCGAGCCGTGCGAGCTCGGCGTCAAGCCGGGGTTCGACTGGCTGGCGTGAGTCGGGGTGGAACAAGGCGGCCATGTTCCAGTCCTGGACCACCGAGAGCCTGGCCGCCCACAACACCGTCCTCGCCGCCGACTTCAACGGCGACAAGAAGTCCGACCTCCTGCGATGTGACGCCCGAATGGATTGCAACGGGACGGCGCACTACCTCTGCACCGTCTATCTGGAGGCGAAGTAGTCCGCGCAGGGCACGTGGCCCCGCGTCGGTCGGCTTTCGCTTGCGGGGGAGCTAGCGGCGGAAGAGCGAGAAGAAGGCGTGCTTCGTGGTGGCGCGCATCATGTCGCCGAGCGACGTGGTGAGCGGGATCTCCTTCGGGCAGACGCGCACGCAGTTCTGGGCGTTGCCGCAGCCGGAGATGCCGCCCTCGCCCTGCAGCTCGTCGAGGCGCAGCGTGCAGTCGTACGCGCCGGTCGGGTGCAGGTTGAACAGGCGCGCCTGGTTGATCGGCGCGGCGCCGATGAACGTCGAGTGCGGGCCGTAGTTCGGGCACGCATCGACGCAGCAGCCGCACGCCATGCACCGCGACAGCTCGTAGCGCGTCTCGGCGATCTCCGCCGAGTAGGTCGGCCCCGCGCCGAGGTCGTGCGTGCCGTCGATCGACACCCACGCGTGCACGCGCTTGAAGTCGTCGAACAGCTTCTGCCGCTCGACGTACAGGTCGCGCACCACCGGGAACTTCGCCATCGGCTCGAGGGTGATCGGCTGCTCGAGCTGGTCGATCAGCGCGCTGCACGACTGCCGCACGCGCCCGTTGATCACCATCGTGCAGGCGCCGCACACCTCCTCGAGGCAGTTCGAGGAGTACACCACCGGGGTCGTCTTCTGCCCGGCCGCGTTCACCGGGTTGCGCTGGATGGCCATGAGCGCCGCGATGACGTTCATCATCGGCTCCCACGGGACCGAAAACTCCTCCCAATACGGCTCCGACTCCGCCGACGCCCGCCGCTTGATCTTCAGCTGGACCTTGTCGCCTTGTGCCATGGAGTCCCTTTGCTCGTCGTCAGGGGTTCGTGTCGTTCACTAGGAGCGTGCCTGCGCGGTGGCGGCCGGCTGCGCCGGCTGCGGCGCCGGCTTGGCGCCCGTCCCGTCGCCGGTGTAGGAGCGCTTGCGCGGCGCGATGTACGAGGTGTCCACCGCGGCGTAGCTGATCTTCGGCCCGTGCTGGTTGGCCGCGTCGTAGCTCGCCATCGTGGTCTTGAGGAAGCGCTCGTCGTCGCGCTCGGGGAAGTCGGGCTTGTAGTGCGAGCCGCGCGACTCGTCGCGCTGGAGCGCGCCGCGCACGATCACGCGCGCCATCACCAGCATGTTCCAGAGCTGGCGCGTGAACATGATCGCTTGGTTCGCGTTCTTGCCGGTATCGAGCACCGTGCAGCGCTTCCAGTCGTCCATCCAGCCGACGATCTTCTGGTCGAGCTCGCCGAGCTCCTTGTTGTAGCGGACCACGGTGCACTTGCCGGTCATCTCGTCGCCGAGCTTCCACCACAGCTCGTACGGGTTGACCGCGCCGTCCATCTTCGCGATCTGCCCGAAGTACAGCTCGTCCATCTTCTTGACCGCGCCGTCGAGGAGCGCGCTCGATGGGACGCCCGCCTCCTTGCCCGCCTGGCCGGACGCGAACTTCACCATCGACGGCCCGGCGACGAGCCCGCCGTAGATGCACGAGACGAGCGAGTTGGCGCCGAGGCGGTTGGCGCCGTGGTAGGCGAAGTCCACCTCGCCGACGGCGAACAGCCCCGGGATGTTGGTCTTGTGGTCGATGTCGATCCACAGGCCGCCCATCGAGTAGTGCACGGCCGGGAAGACCTGCAGCGGCACCTCCCACGCCTTGTCGCCGATGAACTTCTCGTAGATCTCGACGACGCCGCCCAGCTTGCGCTTGATCTTCTCCTCGCCCATCTCGGTGAGGTCGAGGTAGACCGAGTCCTTGCCGCTCACGCCCATGCCCTGGCGGCGGCAGAGGTCGAAGATTTCGCGCGTCGCGACGTCGCGCGGGACGAGGTTCTTGTACTTGGGGTACTTCTCCTCGAGAAAGTAGAACCGCTCGGCCGCCGGGATGTCGGCCGGCTTGCGCGTATCGCCCTTCTTGCGCGGCACCCACATGCGGCCGCCCTCGCCGCGCAGCGACTCGGACATGAGGCGGAGCTTGTCGGCGCCGGGGATCGCGGTCGGGTGGACCTGGATGAACTCGCCGTTCGCGTAGGTCGCGCCCTGCTGGTAGACCACCGACGCTGCCGTCCCGGTGTTGACCACCGAGTTGGTCGACTTGCCGAAGATGATGCCGGGGCCACCCGTCGCCAGCGCCACCGCGGCGGCCGGGAAGGCCTGGAGCTTCATCGAGTAGAGGTCCATCGCGACGATGCCGCGGCAGCGGCCGCCGTCGTCGAGGATCGCGTGGACGAACTCCCAGTGCTCGAAGCGCCGCACCTTGCCCGCGACCTCGAAGCGGCGGACCTGCTCGTCGAGGGCGTACAGCAGCTGCTGGCCCGTCGTCGCGCCGGCGAAGGCGGTGCGGTGGTGGAGCGTGCCGCCGAAGCGGCGGAAGTCGATCAGGCCCTCGGGCGTGCGCGAGAACGGGACGCCCATGCGGTCGAGGAGGTAGATGACCCCCGGCGCCGCCTCGCACATCTTCTTCACGGGCAGCTGGTCGGCGAGGAAGTCGCCGCCGTAGATGGAGTCGTCGAAGTGCACCGCCGGCGAGTCGCCCTCGCCCTTGGTGTTCACGGCGCCGTTGATGCCGCCCTGCGCGCACACCGAGTGCGAGCGGCGACAGGGGACGAACGAGAAGACGTCGACGTCGTAGCCCGCCTCGGCGATCTTCATGACCGTGGAGAGGCCGGCCAGCCCGCCACCGACGACGATGAAGCGGGGCTTGTCGCCCGATGCGTCTGCCATTTGCGTAGCTCCCAGATTCGGATGGGCCGCCGAAGGCCGACGGCCGGCCCATACTTACGAGGCGGGGCGGGGATGTCAAGGTCCGCTGTCAATCCGCATCCCTCACGGCGGCGGGGGCCTACGTCGACCGTCGCAGGGCGACGACGACGGCGACGAGTGGTCGACGGTGAGGCGCCGGGCGGAGCCTCCGCCACGTTGACACCGCCTCCGTTTTCACGGAATC
>JAJXSP010000524.1 GCA_021784515.1 Myxococcales bacterium
GCGCGACGTCACACGCGGCCTTCGCGGCGGCGGTGATCATCGCCGCCGGCACGCCGTGGCCCGTGACGTCGCCGATCACCACGAGCAGCTTGCCGCCGTCGAGGTCGTGCACGGTCCACCAGTCGCCGCCGCACTGCGAGGCGGGCTGGAACCAGCCGGCGAGCTTCACCGGCCCGCGGTCGACCAGCTCGGGCGGCGGCACCAGCGTGTCCTGGATCGTCCGCGCGACCTCCAGCTCCTTCTCGAGGATGGCCTTCTGCGCCGTCTCGCGCAGCAGCACCACGAGGTGGTCGGCCATGTAGTTGAAGTTGGCCGCCAGCACCCCGATCTCGTCGTCGCCAAGCGGCTCGACGCGCGCCTCGAGGTCGCCGCGCGCGATCTGATCGGCCCGCCAGGCGAGCAGCTTGAGCGGCCGCGTGATCCGGAGGCTCTGGAAGATCGCCACCGCGATCCCGAGCAGCACGAAGCCCAGCCCGACGGCGGCGGTGCGCACCACCGAGGCGGTCTTCGCGGCCTCCTTCTCGGACTCGATCTTCTTCAGCTCGGCGTCGAGCACCCCGAGGCCGAAGGCGATCACCACCGCGCCCACGCGCTGCCCGTCCTGCACCACCGGGCGGGCGAAGAGGTAGAGCTTCTTGTCGTCGACGCGGCGGGTGGCGAACTCCTTCGCCGCGACCATCTCCCGGTCCACGCCCTCGGCGAGCGCCTTGCCGTCGCGCGCCTTGTCCGAGTGGGCGAGCAGGAGCCCGTCCTTGTCGGCGACGAAGGCGTAGGTCATCTCGGGGTCGTCCTTGACCACCTCGGGGACGAAGGTCTGGAGCGTGGCGAAGTCGCTCTGGAGGATGGGGCCGCGGCTCGCCTGCACCAGGTCGGCCGTCTGCACGCGGCCGCGGTTGAGGATCGAGCGCGTGTAGAGGTCACTGAGCAGCGCGGCCTGCTCGTCCCACGTCTTGCCGGTGGTGTAGGCGTTGATGGTGCCGAAGAGCGCCACCACGCCGACCACGAGCAGCGCCGAGGTGAGGATCAGCTTGAGGCTGAGGCTGCGGCTGCGCGCTGGTTGGTCCATCGCCCCGACCCTTCCTCGTCGAGAAATCCGCTCGATTTGCGGGGCATCTTACATCCGTTTCATCGGTGCGCCGCGGCGGTTTTTCGCCGTGGTACGATCCGCCGCCATGCACCCCGCCCTCGAGCGCTTCGTCGCGCAGTTCAAGGCGACCGTCGGTGATGCGTTCATCGACTCCTGGTTCATCGTCGACGCCGAGCGGAACGTCGTCGAGTTCAACCGGGCCTTCTTCTCGCTGTTGCCGCGGCAGGTGGCGCGCGGGCTGCGGGGCAAGCGCTGCTTCGAGGTGCTGGAGCTTTCCATCTGCCGGACGGGGTGCATCGCCGAGCAGTGCTGGAAGGCGCGCGCCCACATGCGGCTCGACGAGATCAACGGGCGCCCGGTGCAGACCGAGCAGCCGATGCGGTTCGTCCTCTCGGCGATCCCGATCTACGACGACGACGGCAACCCGGTCGGCGCGCTCGAGGTGCAGCGCAACGTCACCGACGAGGCGGTGGTCCAGACGAAGTACCAGGACATGCTGGACACCGAGGCCCGCGAGCGCGAGCGGCTGCAGGCGAAGATCCGATCCCGCACGCGCGAGCTGCTGGACACGAACCAGCAGCTCCTGCGCGTTCAGAAGGAGCTGGTGACGATGAAGAAGGGCCTCGGGGGGTAGACCGGGACCGCAGGTTCAGCGCGGGGCGCCGATGGTCGAGGCGGAGGGCGCGCGGGTCGGCCCGGCGAAGAACACGTAGCCCAGCAGCCCGACCGCCGCGGCGACGAGCACCCCGACCAGGAGCCACGGCCCGAGCGAGCGCGTACCCGGCGGCGGCACCACCCGGCGCGACAGGTCGTCCGGCGCCACCAACGGCCAGCGCTGGCTCGACGAGGAGAGTCCGCTCGAGCCCGCCGCGAGCACCGGGCCGCTGTGCGACGACGGCGTGCGCGTGCCCGAGAGCAGCGGCGGCAGCGACGGCACCGACGGCAGCGAGCCGGGTCCGGTGCCGGGGCTCGGCGTCGCGGGCGGCTGGCTCGGGACCGAGGAGCGCACGCGCAGCTTGCGGTCGCCCTCGCTCGGCGTGAACTCCTCGATCACCGCCTCGACGCGCGCGTCGCTCGGTGGGCGCTTCGCATTCGCCAGGAAGGCGAAGTAGGACTCCTCCATGTCGTCGAAGTCCATCACGCCGTCGCACTCGTCGCAGCGGCAGCTGGGCGCCTTCCAGCGTCCGCCGTCGCGGCCGGCGGCGGCGGCGAGATCACGCGCCTCGCACAAGAGAGCCTTTTCGAGGTCGCAGCTCGGGCAGTAGTAGGGCGCGAAGAAGCTCTTCACGGCGCCGGCGCCGGTGAAGTTGTGGACCAGGTTGATCTGCGCGACGATCGCCGGGGAGCACTCCACCATGACGATCTCGGCGCCGCCCTTTTCGACGCGGCCGAGCCAGTTCACCCAGTCCCGCACGCCGCAGGAGTTGATCCGCTCGACGTCGGCGAGATCGATCACGACGGGCACCAGGGGCACCACGGGCGTCGGCGCCCCCGCGCCCGATCCGACGAGGCGCTCGCCGAGGGCGGAGAGCTCGTTGTCCTCGTCGATGACGCCGCCGAGCTTGACGTAGCGGACGTCGCCGCGCTCGTGCACCGACGCCTGGAACTTCTGGCCCATGCGTGTCGGGGAACCTTAGCCCACGCACGACGGCGCGTCCAGCGCGCCCCCGGCCGAAGTCGTCGCCGCGCGCGACGCCGTCAGCCGTCGCCGAGCGCCGCGCGCAAGGCGTGGTAGGCGTCGGAGAGGTAGAAGCGCACCAGCGCGTTGAGGGCCAGGCCCGCCAGGGCGGGCTGCTCCACGGCCCGGCGATCGCCGCTCACCTGTCCGAGCGCCACCTCGGGGCCGGGGCCGCGGTCGCCCGGAGGACCCGGCTCGTCGCCCGAGAGGCGCGCCATCATCGCCGCCGCCGCGCCGACGTCGTCGCAGGCAAGCAGCCCGGCGCGGTCCGCCGCCTCGGCGAGCGCCGCGTACCAGGCGTCGATCGTCCCGCCCGCGTCGAGCCCGGTGAGGCGCTCGACGGCGCGCCCCGATTTTCGCGGCAGCTCGGCCAGGAGCTGCACCACCCGCGGCTCGCGCTCCGCCTCGGGCCGCAGGATCTGGGTGAGGAGGTGGCCCAGCTCGGCGCGCTGCGGCGGGCCCAGGCGCAGCGCCAGGCAGTAGCCGCCGCGCAGCGGCTCGAGCGCCCGCCCGAGGAGGAACCGCCGCTCGCGATCCGGCCGCGCCGCCAGCGCCGCGTCGAGGACGACGATCGCCCGCGGCGAGTCGAACGCCATCTGCCCGCCCGGCACCGATGGCGCGAGCAGCACCTCGGCCTCCACGCCGAGCAGCCGCTGCACGTCGGCGATCGCCATCCGCAGCGCCGGGTCGTGCGGCGGCGCGAGGTCGCCCAGCGGCGGCGCCGGCCACGCGCTCCCGAGCGGTTCGCGCAGCGCCTGCAGCGCCTCGGTGAAGGCGCCGCCGACGATCGGGGGCAGCAGGGCGCGGTGCGCCGCCTCGGGGAGCGAGCCGCGACGCTGGGGCGGCGCCGTCGGGGGGGGGCAC
>JAJXSP010000525.1 GCA_021784515.1 Myxococcales bacterium
TCGCCACGCGCAGCACACCCTCGCGCTCGGCGTGGATGAACGTCACGTTGGCGGTCATGCCCGGCTTGAGCTTGAGCTCGCTGTTGTCGACGTCGATCACCGCGTCGTAGGTCACCACGTTCTGCACCGTCTGCGGCGCGTTGCGCACCTGGCGGATCGTCCCCTTGAACTTCTCGTTCGGGTAGGCGTCGACGGTGAAGGTGGCGATCATGTGGTCCTGCAGCCGCCCCACGTCGGCCTCGGCGACGCTGGTGTCCACCTGCATCTTGCGCAGGTCCTCGGCGATGGTGAACAGCGTCGGCGCCTGGAACGCCGCCGCCACCGTCTGCCCGACGTCGACGCTGCGTGAGATCACGGTGCCGTTGGTCGGCGAGACGATGGTGCAGTAGTCGAGGTTGATCTGCGCCTGGTGGTAGGCCGCCTTCGCCTGCTCGAGGGAGGCGACGCCGGCGTTCACCTGCGCGGCGGCGGCGTCGGCGGTGGCGCGCGCGGTATCGCGGTCCGCCTGCGCGACCAGCTTCTTTTCGAACAGCTCCTGCGAGCGGTCGGACTGCAGCCTCGCGTCGGCCGCCTGCACCCTCGACTTCTCGAGGTTGGCCTGCGCGGCGAGGAGGTTGGCCTTGGTCTGCTCGATGGCGGCGACGAACAGCTGCGGATCGATCCGCGCGATCACCTGCCCCTTCTTCACGGGCGAGTTGAAGTCGACCTTGATCTCATTGATCCGCCCCGACACCTGCGCGCCGACCTGCACGGTCACCAGCGCCGACAGCGTCCCGGTCGCGGTGACGCGCGCGACGAGCCGCCCGCGCTCGACCTTCTGGGTCTCGTAGTGCACGCCGGGCTTCTTCGAGCCGCGCCCGAACGCGACGTACAGCCCCCCCGCCGCGCCGAGCGCGAGGAGCGCGAAGACCCACGAGGAGCGCCGCATGGCGACCGCAACTTGTTCTCGCGCGCGGGGGGTGTCAAGGCGCCCTTACGCTTCTTTACGAGAGGGAAACGGACCTGTTCCCCGTTCAATCTTGCCGATCTTCAAACACCGTCCTGTTCCTCTCGGTTCCTCTCGACGAGCGGCGCCTTCGTCCCGAGATCCAATGAATGAACTGCGCGCTTCTCGTCGCCCTCGCGCTCGCGCTCACCGGCTCCGCGCTCGCCGAGCCGTCCGGCGACGGACGGATCCGCTTCGTGCTGACCGACCTGCGCAGCTCCTCGGGGGTGGTGCGCTGTTCGCTCTTCGCGGCGGCGAACGCCGACGCATTCCCGCTGCACCCCGATCACGCGGTGGCCTCCGCCGACGCTCCCATCCACGACCGTCGCGCGATCTGCGAGTTCGCGCATCTTCCGCCCGGCGACTACGCGGTCGCCTCGTTCCACGACGAGAACAACAACGGTCGCCTCGACGCCACCGCGTTCCGCATTCCGAAGGAGGGCGTGGCGGTCTCCAACAATGCGCGCGTCTTCTTCGGGCCGCCGCGGTGGAAGGACGCGCGCTTCGCCTTCCCGGGCGGCACGCTCGAGGTGACGGCGAAGATGCGCTATTGAGAGCGTGAGTAAGAATCCACTCCCGTCGCCGTCAGCGCCGGCTCGGTCCGGGATTCTTGCTCACGCTCTGACCCGGGGTTGACGCCCGCCCGTCGGTGATGAAGTCCCCCAACGTGGCGCTCGCTCGCCTGGGAAGCGAAGCGCCGAAGGGAGGCGGGTATGGACGGGGAAGGTCAGGGCGTGGTGGGCGGCGTGGAGGCGGAGCGATGACCGGCGACGGCAACATCCCGATCCATCGACCGGACGTCGGGGACGAGGAGATCGCCGCGGTGACGGCGGTGCTGCGGTCCGGCTGGCTCACCACCGGGCCCGAGTGCCACGCCTTCGAGGAGGAGCTGGCGGCCTTCGTCGGCGCGCGCCACGCGGTGGTGGTGAACTCGTGCACCGCGGCGCTGCACCTCGGCCTCGACGCGGTCGGCGTACGACGGGGCGACCACGTGCTGGTGCCGGCGCTGACCTTCGCCGCCACCGCTGAGGTGGTGGCCTACTTCGGCGCCATCCCGGTGCTGGTCGACGTGGAGCCCCGCACCCTGTGCATCGACGCCGGCGCCGCCTCGCACGCGGCGGCGATGCTGGCGGGAGGCGGGCCGTATCCCGGCGTGCGCGCGCCGTCGCCGGGCAAGGCGATCCTGCCGGTGCACTACGGCGGGCAGATGGCCGACGTGGACGGCGTGGCGGAGATCGCGCGCCACCACGGGCTGCGGGTGATCGAGGACGCGGCCCACGCGCTGCCGTCGTGGACGCGCGCGCCGCGCGGGCCGTGGCGCTCGGTGGGCACCACGTCGGAGATCACCTGCTTCTCGTTCTACGCGACCAAGACGATCACCACCGGCGAGGGCGGGGCGCTGGTCACCGACGACGCGGCGATCGCCGATCGCGCCCGCCGCATGTCGCTGCACGGTCTCTCCAACGACGCGTGGAAGCGCAACGCGGGCGGCCGCTGGGACTACGAGATCCTCGACACCGGCTACAAGTACAACCTCACCGACGTCGCCGCGGCGCTCGGCCGGGTGCAGCTGCGCAAGGCCAACGCGCTGCTCGAGGCGCGGCGCCGGGTGGCCGAGCGCTACGACGCGCTGCTCGCCGCCGTCGACGAGGTGGAGATCCCCACCGTCGACGACGACCGCCGTCCCTCGTATCACCTGTACCCGCTGCGCCTCCGCCGCGCGCGCCTCGGCATCGACCGCGACGGCTTCATCGAGGCGCTGCGCGAGCGCGGTGTCGGCGTGAGCGTGCACTGGCGGCCGCTCCACCTGCACCCCTATTACCGCGACACCTTCGGCCTCCGTCCCGAGCACTTCCCCGTGGCGAGCGCCGAGTGGCGACGCCTCGTCTCGCTGCCGATCTACCCGTCGCTCGGCGACGAGGAGATCGAGCGCGTGGCGGGCGCCGTGCGCGACCTCTGCCGCCGCCACGCCCGCGGCCGCCTCCGCGCGTGAACCCCTCCGACCCCGCCGCGCGATCGCCCTGGCCGCTTTCCCGGCGGGCGGCCAAGCGCGCCTTCGACCTGGCGCTCTCGTCGGTGGCGCTCGGGATCCTCGGCGTGCCGCTGGTCGCGCTGGCGGCGGCGGTGCGGCTCGACTCGCCCGGGCCGGCGCTGTTCCGCCAGCGGCGCGTGGGGCGCGGTGGTCGCCCGTTCCGCATCTGGAAGCTGCGCACCATGGTGGCCGACGCGGAGGCGCGCGGCCCGACGGTGACGGCGCAAGGCGATCCGCGCGTGACCCGGCTGGGGCGCGTGCTGCGACGCAGCAAGCTCGACGAGCTGCCGCAGCTGGTGAACGTGCTGGTCGGCGACATGAGCTTCGTCGGCCCGCGCCCCGAGGTGCCGCGCTGGGTGGCGCTCTACCCGCCGGAGGACCGCGCGGTCCTGGCGGTGCGCCCGGGGATCACCGATCCCGCGTCGATCGTCTACCGCGACGAGGAGGCGGTGCTCGCCGCCCACCTCGACCGCGACGCCGCCTACCGCGACGTCCTCATGCCGAAAAAGCTCGCCCTTGCCCGCCGCTACGTCGAGGAGCAGACCTTCGCGCGCGACCTCTACCTCATGTTCCGCACCGTCGAGGCGGTCGTCCGCCCTCGCCGCAG
>JAJXSP010000526.1 GCA_021784515.1 Myxococcales bacterium
CCAGGGCGGCGGCAAGGCCGACCAGATCTTCCTGCGCGGCTTCGACGCCGACCACGGCACCGACGTGGCGATCTTCCTCGACGGCGTGCCGATCAACCTGCCGTCGCATGCCCACGGTCAGGGCTACGCCGACCTCAACTTCCTCATCCCCGAGACGATCGAGCGCATCGACGTGGAGAAGGGCCCCTACGACGTGCGCTGGGGCGACTTCGCGACCGCGGGCGCGGTGAACCTGGTGACGCGCGACCGCTTCGAATCCTCCAGCGCGCAGATCACCCTCGGCGGCTTCCCGACGGTGGACGGGCGCTGGCTCGCCTCGGAGCGCTTCGTGGGCGTGGCGGCGCCGACGCTCTCCGGCGCGGCCGCGAAGCTCCACACCTGGCTCGCCGTCGAGGCGGCGCACGACGACGGCCCCTTCGACTCGCCCGAGCGCCTCCTCCGCTACAACCTCTTCGGCAAGCTCGCCTGGGACCTTACGCCGTCGACGACGGTGGGGCTGTTCGTCCAGTCGTACGGCTCGAGCTGGGACGGCTCCGGCCAGATCCCGCAGCGCGAGGTGCGGGACGGGAACATCGGCCGCTTCGGCGCGCTCGACCCGTCGGAGGGCGGCTCCACGCAGCGCCAGATGGCGACGCTGTTCCTGCGCCACCGCGACGCCGACGACGAGCTGACCGCCACGCTCTACGTGACCCGCTCGCAGCTCGCGCTGTGGAACGACTTCACCTTCTTCCTCGGCGATCCGACCAACGGATCGGAGATCGAGCAGGACGACGCGCGCGTCTTCGCCGGGGCGCGCGTCGACTGGCACTTCCACCGGCGGTGGCGCTCCATCTCCTTCCGCACCACCATCGGCGCCGAGACGCGCTGGGACGGGATCCACGTCGATCGCTTCGACGCCGAGTCGTGCGGCGCGTGGCGCGACCTCGGCTCCTCCCCGTCGCCGTCGTGCCCGAACGGCGACTTCCGCAAGCGGCTGTCGCGCCACGTGGACACGGGGACCTTCGCATTCGATGGCAACAACGACGACGTCCAGCAGCTCGGACTCGGGGCGTTCGTCGAGGAGGACGTGCGGATCGCCCGCTGGGTGCGCCTCGTGGCGGGAATGCGCGCCGACTATTTCGGGTTCCGCGTGAATGACCTCTCGGAGCAGCTCGGCGCGGGAATGCCGAATACGTCGGGGACGGCCGGAAAGACGCTGTTCTCGCCGCGCGCCTCGGCGATCTTCTCGCCGGTTCCGGGCGCGCTCGACCTCTATTTGAATTACGGGCAGGGGTTTCACACCAACATGGCGCAGGTGGCGCTCATCGACGGGCGACAGCTCACCGACGCCGACGGCCACCGATTCACCGTGCGGGCCGTGCCCGTGCTCTATGGCGGCGAGCTGGGCGCGCGGCTGCATCTGTTCAATCGATTGGACGTCACTGGGGCATTCTGGCTCTCGTACCTCCAGAACGAGACGGTGTTCGACGCCGACGCCGCGGCCTTCGTGCCGTCGGACGCCACCCGCCGGCTCGGCGTCGACGCCGAGGTGCGGCTGCGGATCCTGCGCTGGCTCGACCTCGACTACGACGTCGCGTGGGCGAGCGCGACGGCGGTCCCCGACGCGGGCAACGGCGGCGCGATCGCGCTGGCGCCGCGGCTCTACATGACCGGCGGCCTCACGGTGCGCACCCGCTTCGGCCTGCGGGGGCGCCTCGGCGTGCGCTACCTCGGCCCGCGCCCGGCATTCGACGAGGCCAGCCCCGAATACCAGTACTTCACCTCGAAGACGCTATCCAATGGAATGGCGAACCCCGATTACGACCCCTCGCGCGTGACGACCGAGGGCTATACCGTGGTGGACGCATCGGTGGCATACCGGTGGCGCTTCCTCGAGGCGTCGCTCGCGGTTCAGAACCTCCTCGATACACAGTGGCGCGAGGCTCAATTCGGCAATCGCTCGTGCACCTACGACGAGACTTATAATTCAATGAACCCCAATTACAGCGGCTCGGGGAACCGCCTCGCCGACGGCACCTACGCCGATCGCTGCGGGATCCGGTACGGCGCCGGCCGCTCGGGTGTGGTCGACGTGCACTACACGCCGGGCGTGCCGCTCGACCTCCAGCTCACGCTCAAGGCGTACTTCTGATCCGGCTGTCGAGGTTCGGGCGCCCGCTGTCAGTTCTTCGACGCTGATCGCCCCTCGCCCCCGGCCGCTCCGCATGGCACCGCGGCTGCTTTCCAGCCCGCCATGCTCCTGCCCCTCCGCTCTACCGCCGTGGCCGCCCTGATCGCGCTCGCGCCCCCGGCGACCGGGCTCGCCCGGGCCGAGGAACCGGCCGCCGTCGCCCACGACCTCGCGCGCGCCCGCGCGCTACGAATCGTGGGTGCGATCCTGGCGACGGTGGGGGGAGCGGCTGCGCTGGCGACGGCGCTGGTCGGCGTCACGGCGTCGCAGCGGTGCCCCGGCATTGGAGAGCAGTGCGCCGCGACGGCGGGCGGCTCGATGCTCGGCCTGGGCCTCGTCGCGGCCACGCACCTCGCGGTCGGCATTCCGCTGGGCGGAATCGGAGTGCTGCGCGCCCGCGAGGCGCGACGGAGGCTGGCGCTCGCGGTGACGCCGGTCGCCAATCCAGAAGGCGGCGGCCTGCTCATTGCGCTGTCGTTCTAGTCGCGGCTCGTTTCAGTGCACGGCAGCGCGATTGCAGCGGGTGGGGATTCGTGTCCTCGCGCGCCGTCGTCGCCGCCTTCCTGCTTGCTCTCCTCGCGATCGGGTTCGTGGTCTTTCTCCGACAGGCATCCCACACGCGGCCATCGCCGCCACCGCCGACGCCCGTGCGGCCGGAGGTGCTGCCGGCGCCCGGAGGGCCCCCGCCGCCGCACATTCCGCCGCCGCTGCCCGGCCGCCGCGTGCCTTGACGGCGATTCAGAACACCACGCGCGTCCGGTGCGCCTCCGGCCGCGGCAGCACGACGCGCTTGTCCATCGGGAACAGCGTCGGATCGAGGCCCGGCACCACGTAGAAGGAGACGGTATTCGACTCCGGGTCGGTGCGCTGTGCGATGGGCGTAGCGGTCATGTACGCGTCGCTCCCCGACTCGACCATCCATGTGAATCGAAGGCCCTCCAACTCCTTTGGTGGCACGTCGCCGGGCAACGCGAAATACAGATCGAGCGCCTCGTCCCGATGCGGCGGCGCGACGAGGTGCCCGTGCAGGCGGGCGGGCGCAATGGAGCGGAAGGTGCGGTTGGACGTCGCGGCGGCGTCGAGCATGAGGGAATGCCTGCTGAGGGCGAGCGGGCGCTCTCCCAGATTGCGGAGCCGCATCGAAACGTGGACCACGGTCTGAAAACCGCCGCCGATCGGCTCGCGATCGGCGCCGATCGGGCGGACCTCCACGATCGCGAATTGATGTTGCGGCTTCTGGTCCCCGGACGAGAGCACGTAATCCTCCACCGGGTAGCCGGTCACTCCGGAAATGGGACCGGACACCCGGGGTGGGGCCTGAGGAGCGCAACCGACGGCGAGCGCACAAAGGCCCGTCATCGAAACCAGTCGCAAGAGCGCGGCCATTCTGCTCCTTCGAAATGCACTCACCATTCCTCGCCGGGATCGAGCGGTGCACGTTTTCCACCGAAG
>JAJXSP010000079.1 GCA_021784515.1 Myxococcales bacterium
GAGGCGATGAAGCGCGGCGCGTACGACTACATCGCCAAGCCGTTCAAGCCCGACGAGGTGGTGCTGGTGCTCCGGAAGGCCGAGGAGCGCGAGCGCCTGTTCCGGGAAAACCAGTCGCTGCGGCGCGCGCTGGCCGATCGCACGGCCGGCCCCGAGGGCACGGCGCCGCTCGTCGGCAAGAGCCCGCGGATGCAGGAGATCGAGCGGACGATCCGCAAGATCGCCGAATACCGCACGACGATCCTGATCACGGGCGAGTCAGGGACGGGCAAGGAGCTGGCGGCCCGCGCAATCCACGCCTGCTCATCGCGCTCCGAGGCCGCGTTCGTGGGGGTCAACTGCGGCGCGATCCCCGAGGCGCTACTCGAGAGCGAGCTGTTCGGCCACAAGAGGGGCAGCTTCACGGACGCCCATCGTGACAAGCGCGGGCTGTTCGAGGAGGCCTCGGGCGGCACGCTGTTCCTCGACGAGATCGGCGAGCTGCCGCTGCCGCTGCAGGTCAAGCTCCTGCGCGCGCTCCAGGAGCAGGAGATCCGCCCGGTCGGGGCGACCAGCGACGTGAAGATCGACGTGCGGGTCGTCGCCGCGACGGTGCGCGACCTGCCCAAGGAGGTGAAGGAGGGGCGGTTCCGCGAGGACCTCTTCTACCGCCTCAACGTGCTGCAGCTCCACCTGCCGCCGCTGCGCGAGCGCAAGGAGGACCTGCCGCTCCTGATCGAGCACTTCGTCGCCAAGACGAACGCGCGGCTCGGCACGCGGATCGGCGCGGTCGCGCCCGAGGCGCTCCAGCTGCTGCTCGACCACGGCTGGCCGGGCAACGTGCGCGAGCTGGAGAACACGATCGAGCGGGCGATGGTCCTCTCCGACGGGCAGCGGATTGAAGCCGAGGCGCTGCCGGAGCGATTGCGCCAGCCGCGCGATCGGGTGCGGCTGACCCTCGAGTCGGGCGAGCTGTCAATCAAGAAGACGACCCGGGTGATCGAGGAGGAGCTGATTCGAAAGGCGCTCCACGCGACCCGGGGCAATCGCACGAGCGCGGCGCGGCTGCTGGAGATCAGCCATCGGGCGCTTCTCTACAAGATCAAGGAGTTCGGCGTCGACGACCCCGCGCGGGGCGAGGCGTCAGGGGCGTTCGATGTGCGGCAATCGACCCTAAAAGGATAGCTAATTAAGCATATTTCATGGTTACGAAGCAGGCCAATTTCTTGACATGGAGGAGGTCGGCGCAGCATCATCGATTCGTCTCCCGAGGCACTGCGCGGGCAGCCCGCCGCGGAACGGATCGCATGGAAAAGCACAGGACACAGGACGCCGAGGGCGCTGCCGCGACGTCGACCCAAGAGGACGGAGCGGGTCCGGTTCTCCCGGCGAACGATCAGGTGTCGCGCGAGAGGGAAGCGGGCGCGAGGCCGGAAAAGGCGCCGGCCCCCGCCCGCGGGGCGGCAAAAAAGGTCCGCAACAACGTGCGGAAGATGCGGACCGAGCGGATGATGAGCAAGGCGGAGCTGGCCCGCCGAGCGGGAATGAGCACGCTCACCATCGATCGTGTCGAGCGAGGGTTCCCATGCCGGATGGACACGAAGAGGAAGATCCTCGAAGCGCTCGGCCTCAAGGCGACCGATCGCGTGGCGGTGTTCGGAGAGGACGAGGAGTAGTCTCGGCCTCGGCCTCGCCGCGTGGCGACCGGGTTGGAGTCGAGCGGGCGGGTCGGCGCGGGCCGGCCGGCAATCGGGTGGCGAGACGGCTCCAGTCCGGATGGAATCGGCCGACGCAGCAGTTGGTGAGTGAGCCCCTAGCCCGGCGCCGTGGGTTCGGCGTCGGAAAGGACGGCGCGGACCATGGCAGGTAAGACGTGCATCGGGCTCGACCTCGGGTCGAGCGCGATCAAAGTGGCCCAGGTCAAGGTGGGCCGCAACAACAGCGTCCAGCTGCTCGCGTTCGGCATCGAGCCGCTCATCCCCGACGCGATCGTCGACGGGACGATCATGAACCAGGGGGCGGTCGTGGACACGATCCGCGCGCTGATGTCGCGCCTCAAGCTCAAGCACAAGGAGTGCGCGCTCGCGATCTCCGGGCACTCGGTGATCATCAAGAAGATTTTCGTCCCAGCGATGACCGACGAGGAGCTCGAGGAGCAGATCCCCTGGGAGGCCGAGCAGCACATCCCGTTCGACAAGAACGACGTCGAGATCGACCACCAGGTGCTCTCGGGCAAGAACGCGCAGGGCCAGATGGAGCTGCTGCTCGTCGCCGCGAAGAAGGACGTCGTGCGCGACATCACGGGCATCGCGCGCGAGGCGGGCCTCTCGCCGATGGTCGTCGACATCGCCGCCTTCGCCGTGCAGAACGCGTTCGAGATCGCCTACGACGCGATGGAGCCGAACGACACCGTCGTGCTCATCAACGTCGGCGCCGCGGTGTCGAACATCAACATCGTCACCGGCGGGCAGAGCGCCTTCACCCGCGACGTGACCACGGGCGGCGGCGCCTTCACCGACGAGATCAAGCGCCAGCTCAACGTTTCGCAGGAGGAGGCGGAGAGCCTCAAGCGATCGGCCTCCGAGAGCGTCCTCGAGGCGGACGCCGCGGGACGCGCGACGCCGCTCGGGCTCAAGCGCAACACCGGCAAGCTCTTCGGCCTGCCGCGCGACGCCGACCGCATCATGCAGCAGACCGCCGAGCAGATGGCGGGCGAGTTCGCCAAGTCGCTCGACTTCTACCTCGCGTCGCACCCCGACACGACCGTCTCGAAGATCTACCTCGCCGGCGGCGGCGCGCGTGTCACCGCGCTCCACCACGCCATCGCCGCGCGCTCGCACGTGCCTGTCGAGGTGATGGACCCCTTCCGCAAGATGAGCGTCCCGCAAGGCGTCGGTCCCGGGAAGTTCGACGTCCAGTTCCTCCAGCACCACGCGGCGCAAGCGGCGGTCGCCGTCGGCCTCGCGCTGCGGTCGCCGGGAGACAAGTTCGAATGAAACCGGCCACGCGTTGCACCGGACCGCGACTTGCGGGTCCGATCCTGGAAGCGAGGCACTGCCCGCCGCGGCCGGTGAACGCGCGGCTTACTGCGATGCACAACGGATTCGCTGCGGTGCACAAATGATTCGAATCAACCTACTGCCGATCAAGGCAGCCAAGCGACGCAGCGCCGGGCAGAAGCAGGTGCTCCTCGGCGCGGTCGTCGTCGTCGGCGCGATGGCGGGCGTGGTGCTCCTCCACGGCTACGTCTCGGCCGACCTCGACGTCCAGCAGAGCCAGATCAACGAGCTGCAGCAGACCATCGCCAAGCTCAAGACCGAGGTCGGCGACTACGACGACATCAAGCGCCAGCGCGACGACCTCAAGCGCCAGAAGGACGCGATCGAGAAGCTCCAGGCGGCGCGCACCGGCCCCGTATTCCTGATGCGCGAGCTGTCGGACATCCTCACCAAGGGCAAGGGGCCCACCTTCAACAAGGACCGCTACGAGGAAATGCTCCGTCGCGATCCGAACGCCGGGCTCAACCAGACCTGGGAGCCCAAGCGCGCCTGGATCATGAGCTACCAGGAGAAGGATGGCTCCGTCGCCATCCACGGCGGCGCGAAGTCCGACGAGGACGTCGCCGAGTTCCTCAAGCGGCTGAAGCTGTCGGCATTCTTCTCCGACGTCTACTGGCAGCAGACCCAGCCCCAGACGGGCACGGGGGTTTCGCACGTGCTGTTCGATGTCGCCTGCCGGGTGAACTACTGATGAGCGAGCGAAGCGAGCGAAGTGGGCGGGCGGCAGCTTTGCCGACGGCCGACCTCGGGAGAAATCGATGAGCGACTTCTTCGACAAGTTCGCGGCGCTCAAGACCGGCGTGAAGGTCGGGATCCTCGTCGGTCTCCTCGGCGCCGTCGCGGTCGGCTACTACTACTTCTTCTACGCCGACGTCGTCGACAAGAAGGCGGCGAACGCGCAGCAGATCGCCACCCTCGAGGCGGAGAAGGAGTCCTACGAGAAGCGCAAGAAGGAGTACCAGGCGTTCCGACTCGAGGTGAACCAGCTCCTCGAGGAGCAGAAGGAGCTCCTGCGCGTGCTCCCGAAGAAGGACGACATCGAGCAGTTCATCGAGAACGTCAACGCCCAGGTCGAGCTGGCAGGGCTCTCGAAGGTGTCGTCGGTGCGCGAGAAGGCGGTGCCCGGCGACCTCTACATGAAGATCCCGATCCGCATGTCGCTGGTCGGCACCTACCACCAGATCAACCGCTTCTTCAAGAACATCGGCGAGCTGAAGCGCATCGTCACGATCAGCGACCTCCAGATGGCCAGGGAGGGGGGCTCCTCGAGCAAGGACGGCACGATGCTCAAGGCCGACTTCGTCGCCCAGACCTTCCAGTTCCTCGACAAGGGTGCCAAATGAAGGCCCTGCACCTCGTCCTCGCACCGATCCTCGGGCTGGCCGCCTGCGGCGACAGCGAGCCGCCCCCGCAGGAGAACAAGCCGCGGCCGAAGTCCAACGCCCCCGTCGGTGGCGCTCCGGCGCCTGCGGCGGCCGCGGCGGCGGCGGCGCCCGATGCGAGCAAGAAGGCCCTGCTCGACGAGGTCCGCAAGCGGACCTTCAAGAACGACGACTTCATCGAGAGCGACTTCAACCGCGATCCGTTCCGATCGTTCCTCAACGACTTCGCGGGCGGCCAGATGGTCGAGAACAAGCAGTACGTCATCAAGCTGCCGAAGCTCTCCCTCGACGAGCTGAAGCTGATCGCGATCATCGGCCCGCCGACGGAGGCGATCGGCGGCAAGACGGTCCCGGCGCAAGCGGGCGAAGAGGGTACCTACGCGCAGGCCCGCGCGATGTTCCTCGATCCGGGAGGAATGGGCGTGCCGGTGGTCCGCGGCGATCACGTGTCGAAGACCGACGCGAAGGTGGTCCGCGTGGACGCCGAAAAGGGCAAGGTCTACGTCGAGCTGAAGGAAGACCTCGGTGGCGGCAAGACGACGCTCGTCGAGCGTGTGATCGAGCTGCACCAGAACGAGGTCGTCGAAGGAGCGAACCAGTGAATCGGGTCAGGAATGACAAGGAGTGCACCTTGATCCACGCGATCGATCGTCACCGTGCCGTCCTCCTCACGCTCGGTGCGCTGGCGCTGCTCCCAGCGTCGGCAGGCGCCGATGCGCGAGGCAACCTGGTGCGCGCGATCGACGCGCGGGCGGTGGGCGGCCGGACCGTGATCACCGTCCACGGCACCATCACGCCGAGCTTCACCGCCTATCGCCTCGAGCGGCCCGCGCGGCTGGTGGTCGATCTCGCCGACGGCCAGCTCGATGGAAGGGACGTGCCGATGGACGTCGACAGCTGGGCGGTGAGCCAGATCTCGGCCACCCAGCGCAGCGACGCCACGACGCGCCTGGTGCGGCTGATGATCGGGTTCAAGCGGCCCTCGAGCTACGACGTGCAGGCGTCGGGCAACGACGTGGTCGTCACCGTCACACCCGACGAGGCGCCGCCCGCTGAGATGGCGCGCGACGACAAGGCGCGCGCCGAGGAGGCCAAGAAGGCACGCCTCTCCGAGGAGGCCCGGCGCAAGGACGCGGTCGACGCACGCACGAAGGCCGAGGCGGAGTTGCAGCGCCTCGAGGCGCAGCGGGCCGAGGTGGCGAAGCACGCAGCCGAGGCGCGCGCCGAGGCGGAGCGCCGGCAGGCGGAGCTGGAGGCGATGCGCGGCCGCGTCGGCAACGAGGCGGCGCGGGCCGAGGAGGCGCACTCGCGCGCGGTGGCGGACCGGAGCGAGGTCGCGCGGCTCGAGGTGGAGCGCCAGAAGGCGGTGTCCGAGAAGGAGCAGGCGGCGAAGCAGGCCGAGGCGGCCCGCGCCGCGCTGGCGAAGGCGGAGGCGGAGCGCGCCGAGGCGGCCAAGCAGGTGGCGCAGGCGCGCGCCGAGCTGGCTCGCGTCGAAGAGGCGCGCAAGAGCGAGCAGGCGGCGCTCGAGCGCACGCGCGAGCAGCGCGAGGCGGAGGGGAAGGCGACCGAGATGGCCGCAGGGCGACTGGCGCGGGCGCGCGCGGCCGAGGACGAGGCCCGTCGCGTTGCGCTCCAGCGCTCGAACGAGCTGGAGCGGATCGAGAAGCAGGCGGCCGGCCGCGAGCGCATTGTCCAGAGGAAGACGGCCGCCGAGCTGGGACGTCTCGAGACCGCGCGCCTCGAGGCCGAGCGGCTCGCAGCGACGCGCGAGACCGAGCTGCGGAGGCTCGAGGCCGCGCGCGTCGAGGCGAAGCGGATCGCCGAGGAGCGAGCCGACGAGGCCACGCGCCTCGATAAGGTGCGCGCGGAGCTGGCGCAGCTCGAGAGCGCCCGCGCCGCCGCGGCGAAGGTGGCCGAGGAGCAGAAGCGGGAGCTGGAGAGGCTGAGCCGCGAGAAGAAGGCAGCCAGCGGGAACTCCCCGCTCGAGGCGGAGCGCGTTGAGACCGAGCGGCGCCTCACCGCGGCCAAGGCGGAGCTCGCGCGTTTCGAGCACGCCCTCGACGAGGCACGGCGCGCGCAGGCCGAAACCGCGAGCCGGCCCCATCACCTCGCCGCATCGCCCGCGCCGCTCGCGAAGGCATCCTCCGAGGGTGCGCCGGCGCTCGCCGCACGCGCCTCCACCGGTTCTGGCTCGATCACCGACGTCGACTTCCAGGACGGCGCCGACGTCGTGAAGGTGGTCATCTCGGTGTCGGGCGACCCGGACTACACCGTGCTGCGTTCCGGCTCGACGACCACGCTGCGCCTCAAGGGCGTTGCGCTGCCGCGGCGGCTCGCCCGCACGCTCGACACCGCGGCCTTCCGCGGGCCGGTCTCGTCGGTTTCGACCTATGCCGACCCGCGCGACCCGGGCGCGGTCCGCGTCGACGTGAAGCTCGGCCAGGACGTCGAGCCCGACGTCCACCGTGAGGTCGGCAGCATCGTCTGGGAGTTCCCCAAGGCCAACGCCTCGCAGGCCACCACGCGCTCCTACCCGCCGGCCCGGGTGGCGGGTTACGGCCCGAACACGCTGCCGCTCCAGATCGGGCTGCCCCCGCCCGCGGCGTCGCAGCCTCCTCCGACGGGCGGCGCGCGATCGGTCGGCACGACGATCGCCCCGTCGAAGCACTTCACCGGCGCCCACATCGATCTCGATTTCAAGGACGCCGACATCCACAACATCCTCCGCCTCCTCGCCGACGTCGGGCAGGTGAACATCGTCACCGCCGACGACGTGAAGGGCTCGATCACCATCCGCATGCGGGATGTGCCTTGGGACCAGGCGCTCGACGTGGTGCTGCGCGCCAAGGGCCTCGGCATGGTGCGCGACCGCAACCTGATCCGCGTGGCGCCGCAGTCGGTCCTCGAGAAGGAGCTGGAGCAGCAGATCGCCCGGCAACAGAAGGAGGTCGATCTCCGGCCGATCTCGACGCGCATCCTGCCGCTGTCGTTCGCCGAGGCGAGCTCGATCCTCCCACGCGTGCAGGACCTCCTGTCGTCGCGTGGCAAGGTCTCCTTCGACGCGCGCACCAACGTGCTGATCATCTCCGACATCGCGGGCAACCTGAAGCTCGCCGAGGATCTCGTGCGGAGCCTCGACACGCAGACCCCGCAGGTGCTGATCGAGGCGCGCATCGTCGAGGCGAACACCTCGTGGAGCCGCGCGGTGGGCATCCAGTGGGGCGGCGGCGGCATCGCGTCGCCGTCCACCGGCAACCCGACCGGCGTCACCTTCCCCGCCACCGTCGGTGTGGCGGGCGCCGCGGCCGACGGCCAGACCCCGTTTGCGGGCGCGCTCGCGCAGCAGTCATGGCTCTCGGGCAGCCCCAACTACGTCGTGAACATGCCGGCCCCGATCGGCACCGGCAGCGGCGGCGGCCTCGGCTTCACCTTCGGCAACATCGCCGGCACGTTCAACCTCAACCTCCGCCTCACCGCCGCCGAGGCCACCGGCAACCTGCGCATCCTCTCGGCGCCGAAGATCACGACCCTCGACAACGTCGACGCCATGATCCAGCAGGGCACCTCGATCCCGATCGCGACCACGTCGGCGCTCGGCACCAACACGGTGTTCGTCGACGCGACGCTGCAGCTCAAGGTGAAGCCGCACGTCACCAACGAGGGGACGGTCGTGCTGAACATCGACATCATGCGCAACGAGCCCGACTTCTCACGGACGAGCGCCCAGGGCGACCCGACCATCCTCAAGCGCATGGCCAAGACGGAGATGCTGGTCCACGACGGGGACACGGCGGTCATCGGCGGCATCTACACCCGCAATAGCGCGGTCAACTACACGAAGGTGCCATGGCTCGCCGACATCCCGATCCTCGGCTGGCTGTTCAAGCAGCGTTCGGAAACCGACACCCGCGGCGAGATGCTGCTCTTCATCACGCCGCGCATCCTCAACCGGGCCGCCACCGCGGGCGGCCGCGGCATCTAGGCGACGGATGGGGCGCCTCCAGCTCACAACCGCGGGGGAGTCGCACGGGCCGGCGCTGGTGGCCGTGCTCGCGGGGCTCCCGCACGGGCTGCAAGTGACGCAGGAGGCGATCGATCGCGATCTCGCGCGCCGGCAGGCTGGCTTCGGCCGCGGCGGGCGGATGGCGCTCGAGCAGGACCGGGTCGAGGTGCTGGCCGGGCTGCGCGGCGGCCGCACCCTCGGCGCGCCGCTCGCTCTGGCGGTGCGCAACCGCGACTTCGATCGCTGGCGCGACGTGATGGATCCCTTCGCGCAGCCGACGGCGGAGGCGAAGGCGCTCACCCGCCCGCGCCCCGGGCACGTCGACCTCGCCGGCGCGCTCAAGCTGGGGCTGACCGACGCGCGCGACGTGCTCGAGCGCTCCAGCGCGCGCTCCACCGCGGCGCGCGTCGCGGCGGGGTCGGTGGCGAAGGCGCTGCTGGCCGACTGCGGCGTCGAGCTGATGGCCCACGTGACGCGGATCGGCGAGGTGGTCGCTCCCGCAGTGCAACAAGATTTTGTTGCGGCGCGGGAAAGGGCCGAGGCGAGCGAGGTCCGCTGCGCCGACCCGGGCGCCAGCGCGGCGATGCACGAGGCGATCGCGGCCGCGCAGCGCGACGGCGACAGCCTCGGGGGCGTCGTCGAGGTCATCGCCTGGAACGTGCCCCCGGGCCTGGGCAGCCACGCCGAGTGGAGCGAGCGGCTCGATGGGCGCCTGGCGCAGGCGGTGATGTCGATCCAGGCCATCAAGGGCGTGGAGGTGGGGCTGGGGTTTGCTGCATCGCAGCAGCGCGGCTCGCAGGTGCACGACGCCATCGTCCACGACGGCCGACGCTTCCGGCGTCCGACCAACCGCGCCGGCGGGATCGAGGGCGGCCTCACCAACGGCGAGCCGGTGGTGGTGCGCGCGGCGATGAAGCCGATCCCCACGCTCGCCCGCCCCCTGCCGTCGGTGGATTTCGAGACGAAGCAGCCGTTCGACGCGCAGAAGGAGCGCACCGACGCCTGCGCGGTGCCGGCCGCCGCGGTGGTCGCCGAGGCGGCGGTGGCGCTCGCGCTCGCCGACGCGCTGCTCGACAAGACGGGCGGCGACACGATGGACGAGGTGCGCGCGCACCTCCGCGCGTTCGAGGAGCAACTTGCCGCCCGTTGACCGGCAGCGCGACGAGCGCGGACCGATCTGGCTGGTCGGCATGATGGGCGCCGGCAAGTCGTCCGTCGGGCGGCTGCTCGCCGAGCGACTCGGTCGCCGTTTCATCGATCTCGACCAGGAGATGGAGCGCGTCACCGGGCGCACGGTCGCCGCGATCTTCGCCAGCGACGGTGAGGCCGCCTTCCGCGCGCGGGAGGCGGCGCTGGCGCTGGCGCAGGCGGAGGCGGTGGACGCGGTGATCGCCACCGGCGGCGGCACCGCGTGCAACGAGGAGACGATGCGCGCGATGCGCCGCGCCGGCCTGGTGATCTGGCTGCGTGCCGACGCGGACGAGGTCATGCGACGGATCGACCTCTCGCGGCGGCCGCTGCTCGCCGACGCGGGGGACCCGCGCGCCGCCTGGCTCGAGTTGGCGCGGGCGCGCGAGGAGCGGTACCGCGCCGCCGATCTGGCGATCGATCGCGGCGCGCGGACCAGCGCCGAGGTGGCCGACGAGATCGCCGCCTGGCTCGACGCCTTCGGGCCGGCGCCGCTCGCGTACCCAGGCGCGCTCGAGGGCGAGCAGCTGGTCGAGCTGGGCGCGCGACGCTACCCGATCCTGGTCGACGAGCGCCCGGGCGCCGAGGCCCGCTTCGCCGCGCACCTCGCCCGCCGCACGCCGCCCGGAGGCTCCGCCATCGGCATCATCAGCGACGAACGCGTGGCGAGGCTGCACCTCGAGCGCTATCGTGCTGCGATGCAGCAACGCGGCTTCCGCGTCACGGAGGTCGTGGTCCCCGAGGGCGAGCGCTGCAAGTCGCTGGCGGAGGCGGGCGCGGCGGCCGAGGCGCTCGTCGCCGGCGGACTCGATCGGCGCTCGGTGGTGGTGTCGCTCGGCGGCGGCGCCGTCGGCGACCTCGCCGGGTTCGTCGCCTCGGTCCTCTTCCGCGGCCTCGACGTGGCTCACGTGCCGACCACGCTGCTGGCGCAGGTGGACGCCTCCGTCGGCGGCAAGACCGCGGTCAATCTCCCGGCGGGCAAGAACCTGCTCGGCACCTTCCACCAGCCGCTGCTGGTGTTCGCCGACCTCGGCGCGCTCGCCACGCTGGAGCCGCGCGACCTCGCCTCCGGCCTCGGCGAGATCGCCAAGCACGCGCTCCTCGATGGGGGCGCGCTGCTGGAGCGCCTGGAGGCGCGCGCCGAGGACGCCCGGCGCGGCGACCCGGCCCTGCTCGGCGAGCTGGTCGCCGCGAGCTGCCGGATCAAGGCCGCGGTGGTCGCCGCCGACGAGCGCGAGCTGGACCCGCGCGGCGGTCGAATGCTGCTCAACCTCGGCCACACCGTCGGGCACGCCCTCGAGATCGACAGCCACCGTCGCCGCGCGCCGCTGCGCCACGGCGAGGCGGTCGCGCTCGGCCTCGTCGCCGCGGCGCGTGTCGGACAGGCGCTCGGCGGTGCGCCGGGGCTCGAGGCGCGCGTCTCGTCGCTGCTCGCGCGGCTCGGACTGCCAATCGACCTCGACGCCCGCCTCGAAGGTGGCGCGCTCGCTGCCGTCGCCGTCGACAAGAAGCGCGCCGGAGCCGGAGGCGCGGAGGGGCCGATGATCCGCTACATCGCGCTGGAGCGCGCCGGGCGCGCCGTCGTCGAGTCGCTCTCCTCGCCGCGGCTCCGCCAGCTCCTCGCCGCCCGACCGCCCCAGACCATCCAGACAGGAGGTTCCGTTCATGACCCGGCCTAATCGGTTGCTCTTCGCCCTGCCCCTCCTGCTCGCCGGGGGCTGCGTGGACAACCCCGTCACGCTCGAGGTCCTGCAGAACACCATCCCCGATCCGCCCGCGTGCCAGCCCGCCACGATGGGGACAGGCCCGTCGGCCTCCGCCGGCATCTTCGACGTCGGGATCGCCCAGGGCGGCGCCGGTGAGTTCAAGGGCTACGAGGTGTACCCCGTGGTCAGGAACAACCTCGAAGATCCGAGCATGGCGACGGGCATCGTCTCGGGGATGGGCGGCGTGGTCCAGACCCAGCGCGACGACATCGAGCTCGTCGGCGTTGACGTCCAGCTCACCGTCACCGGCGCCTTCGACGCGGCGGTGCGGGCGGACCAGCGCAGCTTCTACCAGAACGCCTACGGCGGGATCGTCCCGGCGGCCGGCACCGGCGCGCTGACGGTGGAGGTGGTGCCGCTCCCAATCGCGGTCGAGCTGAATGCGGCGCTCCAGGACGGCCAGACGCTGCCGATGGTCGCCCGCTTCCGCGTGGTCGGGCAGAAGACGGACAGCTCGATGATCGAATCGGGCTGGGTCGATTTCCCGATCAACGTCTGCCGGTGGTGCCTCACCGGCGGCAAGCCACCGCCTTGCCCGAAGGACGGCGTGCTGGCGGCGAGCGTGCTCCCCGGCGCCTGCAACGTCCCGCAGGACGATCCGGTCACGTGCTGCACCGACACCAAGAACCGACTGCTCTGCGGCAGCACGGTCCCGACCAAGACGATGTGAGCCACGCCCGACGGGCGTGCGATTGACTTCACCCCGTCGCCCGGCTACAAGGGAGCCGCATGTTCCGCGAGAACCTGGCGAGGATGGTGGACAACGTCGAGGGCGGCGTGGCGGGGCTGCTCATGGGGTTCGACGGCATCGCGGTCGAGACCTACGCGCGGCCGGCCGCGACGCTCGACATCAACGTCGTCGGGATGGAGTTCTCGGTGGTCCTCAACCGGGTCCGCGAGGCGGCCTCGGTGCTGGAGGTCGGCGGCGTGCAGGAGATCGCCATCCGTGCCGAGAACCTCTCGGTGCTGGTGCGCGTGCTGAACCCCGACTACTTCGTCGCGCTCGCCCTCACCCCCGACGGCAACGTCGGCAAGGGGCGCTACCTGCTCCGCCTCACCGCGCCCAGGCTCCAGACGGAGCTGGCCTAGCACCGACGGGCGCGGCCCGTCCGATCACGCGAGCGATGAAGGTCATCTGGGTCCTCAACGGGCCGAACTTGAACCTCCTCGGGGAGCGGGAGCCGGAGGTCTACGGGCACACCACGCTGCCCGAGATCGAGCGCGCGCTGGTCGCGCATGGCGCGCGCGCCGGCGCCGAGGTGACCTGCTGGCAGTCGAACCACGAGGGCGAGCTCGTCACTCGGATCCAGGAGGCGCGCGGCCGCGCCGACGGCATCATCCTCAACCCGGCGGCCTACACCCACACCTCAGTGGCCCTGCGCGACGCGCTGCTCGCCGTCGAGGTGCCCGCCGTCGAGGTGCACCTCTCCAACATCCACGGGCGGGAGCCGTTCCGCCGCCGTTCCCTCACCGCCGCGGCGTGCGTCGGGATCATCGCCGGATTCGGTCCGCTCGGCTACCACCTCGCCCTCGACGCGCTGATGGCGCGCCTGGGCGTTGAGGGCCAAGCCCGCCAAAACGGGCTGCTCCAGGGCCCTACTGCGTCGGAGGACGCTCGATGAAGACCCCCACGAAGAAGCGGGCCGCGCCCCTGTCCGCCGCGCGCCCGTCGGAGATCCGATCGCCGGCGAGCCTCGCCGACGAGGTCGAGGCGCTCGCGCGGATCCTCGGCACCTACGACCTCAGCGAGATCGAGATCGATCGCTCGAGCGAGCGCATCCGTCTCCGTCGCGAGCGGGCCGTCCACGCCCCTCCCGCGGCGGCGTCCGAACCGGCGTTGCGCCCGGCTCCCCCCGCGGCGGCGGCCGTCGCCTCCACCGCGGCCGCCGGCCAGCCCGAACCGGCCCCCGCGCCGGCTGGCCACCCCGCGGTCTACATCACCTCGCCCTTCGTCGGCACCTTTTACCGGCAGCCGTCGCCCGACGCGCCGCCCTTCGTCGAGGTGGGCAGCCGCATCCGCAAAGGCCAGGTGCTCTGCATCATCGAGGCGATGAAGTTGATGAACGAGATCGAGGCCGAAGTGGACGGCGCCATCGTCTCCGTCCTCGCCGAGAACGGCCAGCCCGTCGAATACGGCGAGCCGCTCTTCCAGATCCGGCCGTAGCGGTCATGGCCCACGGAGCGCCCGGGGGGATACCCCCCGCAAGTCTTTCCCAGGGGGGCCTGGCATCGGGGCCGCTCTTCCGCAAGGTCCTCATCGCCAACCGCGGGGAGATCGCGCTGCGCGTGATCCGCGCCTGCCGCGAGCTCGACATCCGCTCGGTCGCGGTGCACTCGTCGGTGGACACCGACGCGCTCCACGTGAAGTTTGCCGACGAGAGCGTGTGCATCGGCCCTGGCCCCGCGAAGCAGTCGTACCTGCATATCCCCGCGATCATCTCCGCCGCGGAGATCACCGGCGCCGACGCGATCCACCCCGGCTACGGCTTCCTCTCCGAGAACGCCGAGTTCGCGGAGATGTGCCAGCGCTGCGGGCTGAAGTTCATCGGACCGAAGCCCGAGCTGATGCGGCTCATGGGCGGCAAGATCTCCGCGCGCCAGGCGATGACCGCCGCGGGCGTTCCGATCCTCCCGGGCACGGGCCTCATCGAGACCGACCAGCAGGCGCTCGACGCCGCCGAGCGCATCGGGCTGCCGGTGATCATCAAGGCCTCGGCCGGAGGTGGCGGGCGCGGCATGAAGATCGTCCGCGAGCGCGAGCGGCTGATCCCGCAGCTGCACACCGCGCGCTCCGAGGCGCAGGCCGGCTTCGGCTCGCCCGACGTCTACCTCGAGCGCTACGTCGAGGCGCCGCGGCACGTCGAGGTGCAGGTGGTCGCCGACGAGTACGGCACGGTCGTCGCTCTCGGCGAGCGCGAGTGCTCGATCCAGCGACGGCACCAGAAGCTCGTCGAGGAGGCGCCTGCGGCGGTGCTCACGCCGGCGCAGCGCGAGGAGCTTCTGGCGATCTGTCAGAAGGCGATCGCCAGCGTCGGCTACACCAACGTCGGCACGCTCGAGTTCCTGCTCGACGAGCAGGGGCGCTTCTACTTCATGGAGATGAACACGCGCATCCAGGTGGAGCACACCGTCACTGAGATGGTGACGGGGCTCGACCTCGTGCGCGAGCAGGTGCGGCTCGCGGCCGGGCAGCGCCTCGCGCCGCAGTTCCAGCAGGGCCGCTCGCCGCGCGGCCACGCCATCGAGTGCCGCATCAACGCCGAGGACCCCGTAACCTTCGCGCCGTCGCCGGGGCGGATCACCGGGCTGCACCTTCCGGGCGGCTTCGGCGTGCGCGTCGACACGCACATCTACCAAGGCTACGTCGTGCCGCCGAACTACGACTCGCTCCTCGCCAAGCTGATCGTGCATGCCGAGGACCGCGACGCCGCTCGCCGTCGGATGCGTCGCGCGCTCTCAGAGTTCGTCGTCGAGGGCATCAAGACCAACCTCGACTTCCACCGGCGCCTGATCGACCACCCCGCGTTCGTCGAGGGGCGCTGCGACACGCACTTCGTCGAGCGGCTGGCCTGACCGACGCCGCGCGAGGGGCGAGCGCACTCGACCGGGCACAGGGGCGCCGGCCTTGACCCCTCCGACGGCGAACGATAAACTTCGGGCTCCCCCGTTTCCCTGACGAGGTACGAGCCCGCGTGGCGAGTCCTAAAGAGAAACTGATCGCCGCGGCCCAGAAACTGGTCGAGAAAGGCCAGTATGAAAAGGCCGTCAAGGAGTACCTGCGGGTCGTCGCCGAGGACAGGGACGACGTCCGCATCTGGCTCAAGGTCGGCGACCTCTACGCCAAGCTCGGGCGCAACAAGGAGGCGATTGACACGTACCAGCGTGTCGCCACCTTCTACAGCGACCAGGGCCACTACCTCAAGGCGGTGGCGGTCTACAAGCAGGTCCTGCGCATCGACCCGCGCTCGATCGAGATCAACCACCGCCTCGCCGAGATGTACAAGCAGCTCGGCCTCATCGCCGATGCGATGCAGCAATACGAGGCGGTCGCGGCCTTCTTCCACAAGGACGGCCGGCCGCGCGAGGCGCTGGCGTCGCTGAAGCAGGTGGTCGAGCTGGATCCGGAGAACGTGGCGTCGCGGATCAAGCTCGCGGAGCTGTACTCGAAGGAGGGCATGACCCGCGACGCGATCCAGGAGTTCGCGCGCGCGGCGCAGTTCCTCCACGAGAAGGAGCGCTTCGACGACTACCTCAAGGTCGCCGAGCGGCTGCTCTTCCATCAGCCCGACAACATGCCGGTGACGCGCGAGGTGGCGCGGCTCTACCTCGTCAAGGGAGAACCGCGTCGCGCGCTGCCCAAGCTTCAGGTGTGCCTGAAGGCCGACCCGCGCGACGTCGTGGCGCTCGGGCTGCTGGGGCGCGTGTTCGAGGCGCTCGACCAGAGCGACAAGACCGTCTCGGTGCTCAAGGAGCTGGCGCGCATCCACGGCGAGAACGGGCAGGCGGCGGAGCGCGAGCAGGTGTGGCGGCGGGTGCTGCAGCTGTCGCCGAATGACGCTGACGCCCGCGCCGTGCTCGGGAACGTCGCGGCGCCCGTCGCCGCGCCGCCGGCCAACGGCAGGGGCGAGCCCGCGCGCGTCGCGCCCGTCGCCGCGCAGCCG
>JAJXSP010000527.1 GCA_021784515.1 Myxococcales bacterium
CAGTCGCTGCGGCGACAGCTGCAGAACTTCTGCAACGTTCTCCGCGGCAAGGAGCTGCCGATCATCGGCACCACCGACGCCATCGCCTCGGTGCGGGCGATCGAGAGCGCCTACACCTCGGCCGGCGCCAATCACTGGCTCCCCGTGGGAGGACCCGCATGAAACCGACCGGCGAAGCCTGGACCCACCCCACCGCGCTCGTCGAGGCGGGCGTCCGCCTCGGAAAAGGCACCAAGGTGTGGGACAACGTGCACATCCGCGCCGGCGCGCGAATCGGCACCTCCTGCATCATCGGCGAGAAGAGCTACATCGCCTATGACGTGGTCATCGGCGATTTCGTGAAGCTCAATGCGTCGGTCTACGTCTGCGCCGCGGTGACGATCGAGGACTTCGTCATGCTGTCGGCGCACACCGTGTTCACCAATGACCGGTTTCCGCGCGCCGGAAACCGGGATTTGACCGGCCTCGAGACCTCCGCGCCGACCGAGGAGACGCTGCTGTGCCGGGTGAAGCGCGGCGCCACCGTCGGCGCCAATGCCACCATCGGCCCGGGCCTGACCATCGGCGAGTTCGCGATGGTGGGAATGGGCACGGTGGTGACGCGCGACGTGCCGGCACACGCCCTGGTCGTCGGCAATCCGGCGCGTCAGGTGGGCTGGGTGTGCACCTGCGGCGAGCCGCTCGAGCGCTGGAGTGGGGAGCGCCCGAGCGGACTGCCGGAGCGGCTCGTCGTCTGCGAGCGCTGCCACCGCCGCCACACCCTCGGCCCCGACGGGCCGCGCGCCGCCGGGTAGCCCGCTTGAAGATCGGGATCGTCGGCGCGGGGATCCTCGGCCTCGGGTTCGGCCACCGCCTTTCGCGGCTCGGCCATTCGGTGTCGATCTTCGAGGCGGGCGCCGAGGCGGGCGGCCTCGCCTGTTCCCACGATTACGGGCGATTCCGCTGGGACCGCTTCTACCACTGCATCCTGCCCCAGGACACCGCGCTTTGCGGCCTGCTCAACGAGCTTGGCCTCGGCGGCGAATTGCGCTGGACGCGCACCGGAACCGGCTATTGGGGCGGCGGCCGCTTCCACGACATGTCGGGAAATCGCGATTTTCTGCACTTTCCCCTCCTGTCGCTCGTCGACAAGGCGCGCCTCGGCGCGGCCGTCCTGTGGGCGACGCGGGTGGCCGACCCGTGGGCGCTCTACCGGATTACGGCCGAGGAGTGGCTGATCCGGATGTGCGGGCGGCGCGGCTACGAGGTCTTCTGGCGCCCGCTGCTGAAAGCGAAGTTCGGCCCGTTTTACGACTGTGTCGCGGCGGTGTTCATCTGGGCCACCTTGAAGCGATTGACCGGGGCGCGCTCGTCGGCGACGGCGCGTGAGAAGCTGGGCTATGTGGCGGGCGGCGGGTACGCGCGCATCGTCGCGCGGCTCGACGAGGCGCTGCGCGCGCGCGGCGCCACGGTGCGGCTCTCCTCGCCGGTGACGGCGATCGCCGAGGAGCCGGGCGGCGGCTGCGCGGTCTCCTTCCGCGACCGCGCGGGCGGGCACCGCGAATCGTTCGACCAGGTCTTCTTCACCGGGCCCACGGGGTTGGCCGCGAAGGTGGTCGCCCCGTCGCTCTTGGCGCACGTCGAGCGCACCGCGCGCGACTACCCGACCTCGGAGGCCTACCTCGGCGTGGCCTGCGTGGTGCTGGCGCTCACCCGCCCGCTCGCCAACTACTACGTCCTCAACATCGGCGACGACCGGATCCGCCTCACCGGCGTGATCGAGATGACCAATTTGATCGATCGCCGCGCCGAGACCGACGGGCTCCACCTCGTCTACCTGCCGCGCTACCTGGCCGCCGACGATCCGCGCTTCGACGCGCCCGACGAGGAGCTTTTGCGCGAGGCGATGGACGAGGGGCTGCTGCGCCTCTTCCCCGATCTTCTGCCGTCGCAGATCGCCTATTCGGGCGTCCACCGCGCGCGCTTCGTGCAACCGCTGCCGCTGGTGCGCGCGGGCGGCGCCGGCGAGGCGCGATTGCCGTCGCTCGCGCACCCGTTCCAGGTGCTCAACACCTCGATGCTGAGCTGCGCCACGCTCAACAACAACGAGGTCGTCTCGATGGTGGACCGCTTCGTCGAGAACAACCGCGGAGCGCTCGCCGCCGTCGGTCGCGAGCGCGCCGCCGCGCCGCGAAACTCCTAGTTTGCCGATGCCCCATCCCCTGCGCCAATTCGTCCTCGACTGGCTCGACGACAACTACCATTTCGGCGAGGCGGCGGAGAAGGTCGTCAGCGACGATCTGTCGTTTCTCCAGAATGGCATCCTCGACAGCCTGGGATTCGTTCAGCTCGTCCTCCACCTCGAGAACACCTTCAAGCTGAAGATCAATCGCAAGGAGCTGTCGCCAAAGAACTTCGACTCGATGAACAAGATCATCGCCTATCTCTCCGCCCATCCCCAGTACCGGGGGCCGCGATGAGCGCGGAGCGCGCCGTCCTCCACACGCCGGCGCCCGAGACGATCGCCGCCTCGCAGCTCACCGACTTTGCCCGCTTCGTCGAGGCGCAGACCGGCGAGCGCTTCGCCGACCACGCGGCGCTGGAGGCATTTTCCCGGCGCGCCTGGCGGCAGTTCTGGGCGCTGTTCCTCCACTGGTCGCGCCTGCACGTCGAGGGCGACGTGGCGCCGGTGGCCACCTCCGACTCCGTCGAGCACGCGCGCTTCTTCCCCGGGCTGCGCCTCTCCTTCGTCGAGAACGTGCTGCGGGGGCGGGATCCGGCGCCGGCGATCACCTCCATCGACGAGAACGGCCGCCGCAGCACCGTCACCCGCGGCGAGCTGCGGCTCGACGTGGCCTGCGCGGCGATGGGCCTGCGCTCCCGCGGCCTCGGGGCCGGCGACCACGTGATCGGTATCGTGCGGAACGACTACGACGCGGCCCTGGCCTGCCTCGCCACGAGCGCGATCGGGGCCACCTGGTCGGCCACCTCGCCCGACCTCGGTCTGGAGGCGATGGTCGAGCGATTCCGCCCGCTCGCCCCGCGCGCGCTGTTCGTCCACCGCGCCTTCGCCCACCACGGGAAGAAGCGCGACATCGCCGACCGCGTCGACGCGCTGATGAAGGCGCTGCCATCGATCGAGACGGTGGTGCTCCTCGACGAGCAGGGGCCCGACCACGGCCGGATGACGACGCTCGGCGCGCTCTGCGCCACCACCACCGATCAATCCGGCTTCGACCGCCTGCCGTTCGATCACCCGCTGTTCGTGGTGTTCTCCTCGGGCACCACCGGCGCGCCGAAGTGCATCGTGCACGGCGCCGGCGGCACGCTCCTCGAGCAGCACAAGGAGCACCGCCTCCACTGCGACCTCCGCGCCGGCGACAAGCTGCTGTTCCAGACCAGCACCGGCTGGATGATGTGGAACTGGCAATTGTCCGCGCTCGCCTCCGGCGCCGAGATCGTCCTTTACGACGGCTCGGTGTCGTTCCCCGACGAGGACGCGCTGTGGCGCACCGTCGAGCAGGAGGGCGTGACGGTGTTCGGCACCAGCCCGGCGTTCCTGCAATACACCCGCGAGGCGGGCATCGTGCCGCGCGAGCGCTTCGGCCTGTCGCGCCTGCG
>JAJXSP010000080.1 GCA_021784515.1 Myxococcales bacterium
GCGGAGCTGGTGATCGGCGCTGGCGAGGCGGCGCGCGATCCGATGCGCGCGATCGGGACGCTGAGCGTGGAGTGGGCGCGATGAGCGGCCCTTACTTCTCGTCGCGCAGCCCGAACTCCTTCATCTTGTTCTGGAGGCTCTTGCGCGAGATCTTGAGCTTGCGCGCCGCCTGGGTGACGTTGCCGCCGGTCTCGTCGAGCGCGCGCTGGATCAGCTCGCGCTCCACGCGCTCGGTCTCCTGCCGCACCACCTCCTTGAGAGAAGTGGCGCGCCCCGGCACCGACGGTGGCCGCGCCTCGGCCGGCGCCGCCGGGGTGATCGCCATCTGCACCTCGGGCGGCAGATCGGAGGCGCGGATCGCGTCGCCCGAGGCGAACAGGATCGTCCGCTCGAGGACGTTCTCCAGCTCGCGGATGTTGCCCGGCCAGTGGTACGAGGTGAGCCTTTCGAGCGCCTCGGGCTCGACGGTGGCCACGCTTTTTTTCAGCCGCTCGTTGAACTTCGCGACGAAGTGCTCCACCAGCACCGGGATGTCGGAGCGCCGGTCGCGCAGCGGCGGCAGGTGGATCGGCACCACGTTGAGCCGGTAGAAGAGGTCTTCGCGGAAGGAGTTCGACTGCACCGCGCCGACGAGGTCGCGGTTGGTGGCGGTGACGAGGCGCACGTCCACCTTGATCGTCTTGATGCCGCCGACGCGCTCGAACTCCGACTCCTGCAGCACCCGCAGGAGCTGCACCTGCATCTCGGGCGGGATCTCGCCGATCTCGTCGAGGAACAGCGTGCCGCGATCGGCCAGCTCGAAGCGTCCGGGGCGCGCGCTGACGGCGCCGGTGAAGGCGCCCTTCTCGTGCCCGAACAGCTCCGACTCCATCAGCGTCTTCGGGATGGCCGCGCAGTTGACGCGGATGAAGGGCTCGCTCCGGCGCGACGAGTTGGCGTGCAGCGCGCGGGCGATCAGCTCCTTGCCGGTGCCCGACTCGCCGGTGACGAGCACCGTCGAGGGCGTGTCGGCGACCTTCTCGATCACCGAGAGCACCTGCTTGAGCGGCTCGCTGGTGCCGATGAGGCCGAAGCGGCCGTTGTCCTTCGGCGGCGCGAGGGTGGCGCGGGGAGCCCGCCCGTCGAGCTCGTGGGTGCGGATCGCCTTGTCGACGACCAGCCGGATCTGCTCCCGCTCGAACGGCTTCTCGATGTAGTCGAAGGCGCCGAGCTTCACCGCCTCGACGGCGGAGTCCACCGATCCGTGGGCGGTGATCATGATGACCGGGATGTCGGGGTGCTCCGCCACCACCCGCCGCAGCAGGCCCATCCCGTCGAGCTTCGGCATGCGAAGGTCGGTGATCACGCAGGCGACGCCGCGCCCGATCAGCCCGAGCGCCTGTTCGCCGTCGGCCGCCTCGATCACCTCGAAGCCGGCGCGGCCGAGGATCGCCGAGAGGACGCGGCGCAGGTTCTGCTCGTCGTCGACGACGAGGATGCGCGTGGGGTCGGTCACGGCGCGGAAGCTAGCACGAACGAGGAGGGGGGAGGGCGGGGCGAGGGGAGGTTGGCGTGCCAGCTCGCTCCCGCTCCGGTCCTTGCGCCGACGCGCCGCTACCCGCGAACCGCCTCCCGCCCCTCCTCGCGCTCCTTCTCCTTGCCGCCTTCCGCCAGCGCCGGCAGCACCACCGTGAACGTCGATCCCACGCCGAGGCGGCTGCGCACCTCGATCACCCCACCGTGGTTCTCGACGATGCGCTGGCTGATCGGCAAGCCGAGGCCGGTCCCCTTCTCCTTCGTCGTGAAGAAGGGAATGAACAGGTTCTTGCGCTCGCCCGGCGGGATGCCGCCCCCGGTGTCGCGGAACCGCACCTCGATCCATTGCTGCGCCGGCGGTGCGCCGCCCGCCCGCCGCGCCTCGCGCAGCGCGGTGGAGATGGTCAGCTTGCCGCCGTCGGGCATCGCCTGCACCGCGTTGATGGCGAGGTTGAGGAACACCTGGCGGAGCTGCTCGGCGTCGGCCTTCACCCGCGGCACGCCCTCGTCGAGCGCGAGGACGATCTCGACCTTCGCGTCCGTCCCGAACAGCGTGGCCGTCTTGCGGATCACGTCGTTCAGGTCGAGCGGCGTCGGCTCGCCGCGGTAGGGGCGCGCGTAGTCGAGGAACTGCGAGACGACGTTGTTCAGCCGGTTCACCTCCTCGACGATGATGCCGAGGAACTCGCTCGACTCGGACGGCACGTCGTTCGGCGAGAGGAGCTGCGCCGCGCCCTTGATGGCGCCGAGCGGGTTTCTGATCTCGTGGGCGAGGCCGGCGGCCATCTCGCCGAGGGCGGCGAGGCGATCGCGCTCCTTCATGCGCTCGTACAGCTTCGAGTTCTGGAGCGTGATGCCGAGCTGCGCGGCGAGCGTGCGGAAGATGTCGAGCTCGTCGGTGGCGTAGGCCTCGCGGAGCCGCTCGTCCTTGAGCACGAGGAGGCCGAGGAGCTGGTCCTCGGCGAGGATCGGCACGCACACGCCGGCGTGGATCTCCTCCAGCCCGCGCGCCAGCGCGTCGTAGGTCTCGGTCTGCGGGTCGGGGCTCCCGTCGCGCGGCGCGTTCATCGCCTGCTCGCGCTCGAGCTGCTCGAGCGACAGCGCGGCGCCGCCCTTCACCGCCGTGATGCGCTCGAGGAACGGCCGCCGCGCCGCCGCGTCGACGCGCTCGACCGGCTTCGGCCCGAGGTGCGCCTGCAGCTCGAAGCCCGCGCCGTCCGCCTCGGCGAGGTAGACCGCGGCGTGGGTCACGCGGTGCGACTCCTCGAGGCTGTCCATCACCTCGCGGATCGCCTCGCGCGCGTCGATCACGTTGGCCAGGGCGAGGCGCAGGTCGTCGATGCGCTGCCGGAGCTCCCACTTCTCGCGGAACATCCACTTCGACACCTGTCCTTCGACCTTGGCGCGCAGCGGCTCGAAGAGGATCAGGATGACGAAGCTGGCGACGACGGTGTTGAAGAAGAACACGCCGGGCTGGTCCGGCGGGATCCAGGCGACGAGGAGCCCATAGATGGCGGCGAGGATCAGCACGAAGGTCGAGAGCACGACCATCTTGCCGAGCAGCTCGTTGAGGTCGAGCAGGCGGTAGCGGAACAGCGCCTGCGACAGGAAGTACATGTAGATGATCGTCAGGACGTTGCCGATCGCCGGGAACGTCACGCCGACCTTGGGCAGGTTGTCGGTCGCCGAGAGGAGGATCGAGGCGACGCCGCCGATGAGGAGGTAGACCAGCCGCGTCTTCTCGAGGCGCGAGACGGTGCGCCGCCACTGCGCCCAGATCGCCGCCATCGAGGCGAGCAGCCCCGCGAAGATGTAGACGGTGAGCGGGATGGTGAACGCCCACGCGTGGTGGAGGTTGTGCTTGCGGAAGACGATCGCGTAGCCGATCGCCACGCCGAAGCCAGCGGCGATGGCGGTGAGCGCGCGCGGCGGCTGCGGCGCCTTGCGCTCCTCGTCGGCGAGGAAGGCGCGGAAGAAGCGCTGGCTGGTGATCGGGATGGCGACGGCGGCGAGCAGCGCCGCGAAGTACATCGCCTCCGAGTCGAGCGTGACCTGCAGGAAGCTCGCGAGGTGCCAGAGGCAAAGGTTGAAGCAGAGGATGGCGAAGTGGTTGTGGGCGCGGCGCGAGCGCTCGCGGAGCAGCACCGACCAGCCGATCGAGAAGGTCACGATCGCGGCGATGAGCGCGCTGAGCGACTGGATGTTCACGCGCGCAGTCTAGCGCGTGGCGGAGGCCGGGGGAGGCGGCCCGGAGCGAGCCGGAGCGAGCCGGACTAGCGGGCGCCGAGCGAGAAGAGGTCGGCGGGGCGTCCGTACCAGCGGCTCGGCATGTAGAACGGCACCTGGTTCTCGACCCGGCACGAGTGCCGCCACGCGAAGCTGGTGGCGAGGTAGAACAGCGGGTGGTGCCGGTTGGTGGGGAAGCGGCGCAGGATCCGGGCGGTGCTGTAGAAGTTGACGCCGGCGCGGCGCGTCCCGGCCTGGAGCTCGGCGGCGGTCATCGAGCGCGGCGTGAAGACCGAGGTGCAGGCGTCGTAGTGCGCCCAGTCGTCGTCGGTGATCCGCGATTCGGCGAGCATCTCGTCGCGCAGCCGCGTCCCGGGGAACGGCGTGAGCGCCGAGAACGAGGCCAGGCCGACCTTCTGCTCGTCGAGGAAATCGGCGGTGCGCTCGAAGACGTCGGGTCCATCGCCGTCGAAGCCGAAGATGACGCCCGCCATGACGACGATCCCGTGGTCGTGGATGACGCGCAGGCTGTCGCCGATCGCCGCCGCGGTGCCGGCGCGGTTCTTCGAGTGCGAGTTGCTCGACCGCAGGTTTTCCTCGGTGAGCGACTCGATGCCGACGAACAGGCCGGCGCAGCCGCTCTCCTGGGCGAGCTTGAGCAGCGCCGGATTGCTGGCGGTGAGGTGGAGCGACGCCTGGCCGATCCAGAGGACGTCGAGCTTGCGCAGTTCGGTGAACAGGCGCCGGCTGTATTCCGGCCGCGCGAAGATGTTGTCGTCGAGGAAGAAGACCACCCGGCTGTCGAGCGCCCGGATCTCGGCGACCACGTTCTCCACCGGGCGGAAGCGATACTTGCGCCCGGAGAAGAGGGTCGCCGAGCAGAACGAGCAGTCGTATGGGCAGCCGCGCGCCGCCTGCACGGGATGAACCGAGAACGACGAGCGGTGGTGCGCCAGGTCGCGCCGGTAATTGGGCAGCGTATCGAGGTTGGTCAGCTCGCTGGCGCGGTATTTCTTCTTGAGGCGGCGGTGCCGCGCGTCCTCGATGATCGCCGGCCAGAGGTTCTCCGCCTCGCCGATGGCGACAGCGTCGGCATGCTGGAGCGCCTCGTCGGGGAGCACCGAGGCGTGGATGCCGCCGAGGACGACCGTCTTGCCGCGGCGACGATACTCGTCGGCGATCTCGTAGGCGCGGCGCGCCTGGAGCGTCATCGCGGTGATGCCCACGAGGTCGACCGTGTCGTCGTATGCCACCTCGTCGCCGAGGTGTTCGCCGACGATGCTGACCTCGTGCTCGGGCGGCGTGAGCGCGGCGAGGAGCTGCAGCGCCGAGCTCTCCACCCGTCGCCCGTGGAGCTTGCCGTCGGCCCTCGGGTTCGGGTAGACGAGTTGGATCTTCACGCGCCGGCCCGAGCCGGCGACGACGCCGCGAGAGCCTTCGTGCCTGCTCGGTGAGCCATGGTCGTGGTTTCCTTGTTGGGTCCGAAAACGCGGACGATAGCATCGGCGGACCCGCCCGCCATCGGAAAGAATTGCCCGGGACTTGAAAGGCGCAGGTTGGTCAGGACGAAGAGGTCCAAACCGCCATTGAAGTCGACAATGGAGAACGTGTCGATCCTCGCATTCGTCGACGCGCGATGCCGCGATTCGCAAATCCAATTGAGGCAATGCCGTCCGCTGGTCGTAACTTTCTAGAAACCAGTGGCGGACGCCTTCCAGACGACGCCTTTGACTCCTCGTGCTTGGCGAACTCGTACTTCGGCTCGTCGCCGGCGACGGCGGACCGGGCGGCGGCGAGGGCGAACAGGGCGACGAGCGATCCGCGGGGGCACGGGCGCATGGCTGCTCCTTGGCTCGCGGGCGACTATTGGTGCGCGAGCACACGGGCGCAAGGCCGCGGGACAATCCATTTCCCACGGTGCGGGATCTGCGGATTTTCGGCGTCTTCGCGAACGTCCAAGCGCGTCGTGCGGACGCCCCTGCGGGCGCGACCGACGGAGTGCCGCCCCCTCGGCCTCAGGTCGTCCCTGTCGTCACGACGATCGCCGGGTCGTCACGAGGTCAGCGCTTCTGCGCCCGGCGCGTCGCCTTCTCGAGGCCCTTCTGCACCGCCTCGTCCTCGGGGGCGAGCTCGCGGGCTCGCTCGTACTCGGCGGCCGCGCGCTCCGGCTCGTCGTTGGCGAGGAGCAGGTCGGCGATCACACGGTGGAGCGCCAGGTCGTCGTCGGCGAGCGGGACCGCCTCGACGAGCAGCGCCACCAGCGCCTCGCGCGGCAGCGGCGGCTTCCCGCGGGCGCGCAGCACGAGGACCTCGGCGAGGCTCAGCGGCGCGTCGAGGTCGTCCGGCTCGAGGGCGAGGAGGTTGCGGTAGTCGACGATCGCCGCGTCGAGCTGGCCGAGCGTCGCCTCGCCGTCGGCGCGGGCGCGGAGCTCGTCGACGGCGCGGGTGCGCAGCGCCGTCGCGCCGAGGTGGTGCGGCTCGATCGACTCCACCTGCGCGAGCAGCGCGCGGAAGGTGTCATCGCCTTCGCCGGCGATCCTGCCGCCGACGTAGGCCCCGCGCGCGCGGGCGAGGAGGTCGTCGATCCGCCGCGCCTCGAGCACCGCCTCCGGCGAGATCTGCGGCGGCGGCGGCGGCCGGTGCGATTGCTTGTAATAGACGCCGCCCGCGACGAGGACGATCAGCCCCGCGGCGCCGGCGATCACCGCCCGGCTCTTCCACCACGGCGGCGCCTTGCCGCGCACGGAGCGGCGGAGGTGGTAGGGCGTCGCCAGCTCGATCAGCGCCTCTTCCGCCGCCTCGAGCATCACCTCGCCGAGGTCCTGGCGTACGGCCGCCGTGGGCGATGCCCCCGGCTTCTTCGCTTCGGGCTTGCTGCCGGGCTTCGCCATGCGCTCGTCGGGCCCCACGGGCGGCACCCTACCACAGCGCCCGAAGCCCGTGCGCTTCGAGGCCTCCGGATGCCCGGCTACCGCCAGATCAGCATCGGCCTCGGTCGCAGCGGCAATCCGTTGTCGGCGATCGTGACGACCGTTCGGCCCGGCGCGCCGGGGTGGGGGAGGCTGGCGGTGTAGCTGCCGTCGCCGGCGTCGGTGACGGTGACCGGGACGCCGTCGGAGCGCGTGGCGGTGACGATGCGCCCCGCGGCGGCCGGACCGACGGGCGCGCCCTCCTCGTCCACCGGCCGGTAGACGAGGCGCGGCGGCGGGCTGTGCTGCGTCGCGATCCGCGGCGTGACGGTGAGCCAGGCCGGCTCCTCGACGGTGACGACCTGGTCGAGCTGGAACTGCGGGAGGCGATCGACGCGCTGGGTGATGCCGCTCGGCCAGCGCACGTCGACCCGCGCGAGCGCATCGGCGCCCAGGCCGATCGTCACCACCGCGTCGCCCTGCGAGTAGAGGTTGCCGCCGGCGTCGCGGAAGGCGGCGCTCTTCCAGCCGGACTGGCGCGTCGCCACGACGGTGGCGCCGATCGGGTCGGGTGACGAGACGGTGCCGTGGAGACGCAGGCGCACCGCGTGGAAGAGGCGCGGGGTGTCGTTGCGGAAGACGAAGTAGGCGCCGCCGTAGGGCGCGACGATCACGTCGTCGTCGCCGTCGCCGTCGAGGTCGCCCACCACCGCCGCGCGGCTGCCGGCGCGGTCGGGGTCGCCGACGCCGTTGGGGCAGATCGGCTTCGCGTACTCGAGGCCGGAGGCGTGCGTGATGTCGACGAACTTCGAGGCGAGCCCGGGCTGTCGCAGCAGCGCCGGAGTCAGGTGGAACTGGAAGCAGTCCGTCGGGTCGTAGAAGTAGCCGTCGTTGATCCACAGCTCGGGGAAGCCGTCGCGATCGAGGTCGAGGAAGCGCGTGCCCCAGGTGATGGTGCCGAAGCCGTCGGCGTCCCTCCGGTACTGCAGGTTGAAGAACGACGCCATCTCGACCAGCGGCTGACCGGGCAGGCGGTTGAGGTAGAGCGTCTTCTTGCCGATGTCCGAGAGGTAGAGGTCGGGGTTGAGGTCGCCGTCCACGTCGCCGATCGCCACGCCCATGCCCGAGCGCCAGTACTTCGTCCCGTGGGTGGCGTAGACGTCCTTGAAGCGGGGGACGCCGCGATCGTCGATCGCCGCGAGCTGGTACCACGCGTCGGGCGCGAGAGCGTCGTTGGCGGGCTCGCCGTCGAAGGTGAACTGATCGCTGGTGACGTAGATGCCGAGATCGCCGCGCTGGTCGAAGTCGAAGATGCCGGCGGTGTGCGAGCAGCCGGGGTTGTCCGTCCCCGAGGCGGCCGAGACGTCCTCGAAGGTGCCGTCGCCGAGGTTGAGGTAGAGCCGGTTGCGGGCGAGGTCGCGCGTGATGCCCGGCGTGGGGTTCCAGTTGACGACGTAGAGGTCGAGCAGGCCGTCGTGGTTGAGATCGGCGAACACGCCGTCGAGCGAGATGTCGTCGGGGCGGCCGGCGACGCCGGCGGCCACGCCGACCTCGGTGAAGTGGCCGCTGCCGTCGTTGAGGAAGAGGAAGTCGGGCCCCTCGGCGGCGATGAAGATGTCGAGGTCGCCGTCGCCGTCGACGTCGCCGACCGCCGCCCCGTGGGCGTGGACGCCGGCGAGCGCGGCGGAGAAGGCGTTGTCGGCGGTCCAGCTCATCGACGCGAAGCCGCCGATGGGGGCGTTCGACAGCAGCAGCAGCGACGGCCCGCCCGGGCGGTCGGAGAACGGGTCGTCGTCGCGCGCCAGCACCACGTCGAGGCGCCCGTCGCCGTCGAAGTCGGCGATCGCGCAGCCGGTGCCGGCGCCCCAGGTGTTGACGACGCTGCGCCCGCCCCGGATGCGCCCGCCGAGCGCCTGCAGGGTGACGTCGGTGAGGCGGATCCCGTACGGGTTGTCGGGGTCGGCGCCGAGGAGGTGGGGCGCGGCGAAGTCCGGGGTGGTGGCGAGGTCGATCGCGGCGAGGTCGATCGAGGCGCTGGGGGCGCCGAGGTCGGCCGGGTCGTCGCTCCGTTCGTCGGGCTCGGCGAGGTCGGGCGGCGCCTGTTCGTCGCCCGGCGCCGCGAGATCGACCGGCGCGCGTGCCCCGTCCGCGAAGCGCAAGGCCCCATCGTCCGCGGCGGACATCGCCGTGCACCCGGACGCGAACCACAGACTCCACAGGAACGCCCTCGCGCCCAAGCCGGCTCCTTCCCGGACCGACCAACCGCCGACTACTTCGACCGATCGCGGGCCGCCTGTCAACCTCGCGACCGCACTCCGTGGCGCGGCCGCGCTGTGGTAGGAAGACGGCATGACGGTCCGCCTGGAGCCGGGAGTGCTCGTCGCCCTCGAGGGGATCGACGGCGCGGGGAAGACGACGCAGGCCGCGCTGCTCGAGTCGCGCCTCCGTGCGCTCGGCCTCGAGGTCGAGCGCACCAAGGAGCCGACCGACGGGCCCTGGGGGCGCACGCTGCGCGCCTCGGCCTCGACGGGGCGGCTCTCGCCCGACGACGAGCTGCACGCGTTCCTCGAGGACCGGCGCGAGCACGTCGCGGGGCTGATCGGGCCCGCGGTCGCCGCCGGCAAGGTGGTGCTGGTCGATCGCTACTATTTCTCGACGGCGGCCTACCAGGGCGCCCGGGGCCGTGACCCCGAGGAGCTGCTGCGCCTGAACGAGGAGTTCGCGCCGCCGCCCGATCTGCTCGTGCTGCTCGAGGTGGTCCCGCGCGTCGGCGTGGCGCGCATCGCGGCGCGCGGCGATCGCGGCAACCTGTTCGAGCGCGAAGAGGACCTCGCCCGCTCGGCGGCGATCTTCGCGGCGCTGCGCCGGCCCTACCTCTTGCGCCTCGACGGAGCGCGCCCGCCGGAGGCGCTCGCCGACGAGATCCTCGCCGCGGTGCGGAGGCTGCCGCAGGTCGCGCGCGCGCTGCCGGCGTGACCAACTGCCGCCGCGATCTCGACATCCAAGCCGCATGGGCAGGATCTCGAGGAGCGATGACGAGTGGCGCGCAGCGCTGACGCCGGAGCGGTTCCACGTGCTCCGCGAGAAGGGCACCGAGCCGCCGTTCACCGGCGCCTACTGGAACTCCCACGAGCCGGCGCGCTACGTGTGCGCGGGCTGTCGCCAGGAGCTGTTCGACTCGAGCGCGAAGTTCGACTCGGGGTGCGGCTGGCCGAGCTTCAGCGCGCCGCTCGATCCCGCGGGTGTCGAGGAGCACGTCGATCGCAGCTTGGGAATGCAGCGCACCGAGGTGACGTGCAGCCGCTGCGGCGGGCACCTCGGGCACGTCTTCGCGGACGGCCCCGCGCCGGGTGGGCTCCGCTACTGCATCAACTCGCTCTCGCTGGTGCAGGAGAAGAGGTAGCCCGCGCGCGGTTGCCGTCGCTGGCGCGCCCGTCCGTCGCTTGAGCATGCGCGCGGCTGCGGTCATTCTCATGCCTCGTGGTGGGATCCGTTCGGCGCTATACTTCCGTCGTGGAGGACCCCGCTCCAGGCGACGTCAATGCCCTCCTCCGGCGGCTGCCGCAGGTCGATGAGGTGTTGCGTCGCGATGGGGCTCGCCGCCTGCTCGGGCGGGCGCCGCGCTGGGCGGTGGTGGCGGCGGTGCGCGAGGAGATCGACGCGCTGCGAGCGCGCGTGCGCGCGGGGGACGACGAGGCGCCCGAGATCGCCGAGGCGGCGCTCGAGCGGCGGGTCGATCGGATGCTGCGGCCGTCGCTGCGGCGCGTGCTCAACGCCACCGGCGTCGTGCTCCACACCAACCTCGGTCGCGCGCCGCTCGCCCGCGCCGCCGTCGAGCGCGTCGCCGAGATCGCGCGCGGCTACTCCAACCTCGAGTACCGCCTCGCCGAGGGCGCCCGCGGCTCGCGCCACGACCACGTCGCCGCGCTGCTGACCGCGCTCACCGGCGCCGAGGCCGCGCTCGTCGTGAACAACAACGCGGCGGCGGTGCTGCTGGTGCTGGCCGCCGTCGCCGACGCGCGCGAAGTGATCGTCTCGCGCGGCGAGCTGGTCGAGATCGGCGGCTCGTTCCGCGTCCCCGACGTGATGCGCGCCTCGGGGGCGCGCCTCGTCGAGGTGGGCACGACCAACCGCACCCACGCCGCCGACTACGAGCGCGCGATCGGCGCCGACACCGCGCTCCTCCTCAAGGTGCACCGATCGAACTTCGCGCTGGTGGGCTTTACCGCCGAGGTCCCGATGGCGGAGCTGGCGGCGATCGGCCGCGCGCGCGGCGTGCCGACGATGATGGATCTCGGCTCGGGCAGCATGGTGCCGACGGGCGAGCTGGGGCTCGAGGACGAGCCGACGGTGGGCGCGCTCGTCGCCGCGGGCGCCGACGTGGTCACCTTTTCGGGCGACAAGCTGCTCGGCGGCCCGCAGGCCGGGCTGATCCTCGCGCGCACCGCGATCGTCGAGCGGCTGCGCTCCCATCCCCTGCTGCGGGCGGTGCGGCCCGACAAGATGACGCTCGCCGCGCTCGAGGCCACGCTCGAGCTGCACCGCGACGGGCGCGCGCGCGAGGAGCTGCCGGCGGTGGCGATGCTCGGCGCGTCGCTGCCGTCGCTGCGGGCGCGGGCGGAGCGGCTGCGGGCGGCGGTGCAGGCGCGCGCGCCGCTCCTTCGGATCGAGCTGCGCGAGGTGCGCTCGGCGGTAGGCGGCGGCGCGCTGCCGCGATCCGAGCCACCATCGGTGGCGCTGGCGATCGCGCACCCGCGCCTCTCGGCCGACGCCCTCGACGACCTCCTCCGGCGCGGTGACCCGCCGGTGGTCGCGCGGATCGCCGACGGCCGGCTGCTCGCCGACGTTCGCACGCTGTTCGACGACGAAATCGAGGCGGTCGCCGCTGCGATGGCCGCCCTGCCTGGGGGTTGAAGCCGGAAGGAGAGATAGAAGCCTTGGTGAACTCGAGCGTCCTGGTCCTGAACCGCCACTACCAGCCGGTGCACGTCACGTCGGCGAAGCGCGCCTTCACGCTCCTGTATTTGGGCGCGGCGCGGGTCATCGAGCCCGACTACCGCACCTTCGACTTCGAGTCATGGGCCGCCCTGGGCGTGATGGCCGGCGACGACGCGGTGCACACGATCGGCCGCGCGATCCGGATCCCGCGCGTCATCATGCTCCAGCTCTACGACCGCATGCCGCGCTCGAAGGTGCGCTTCTCGCGCCTCAACATCTACGCGCGCGACGACAACACCTGCCAGTACTGCGGCCAGCAGCTGCCGCGCATTCAGCTCAACCTCGACCACATCCTGCCGCGCGCGCAAGGCGGCCGCACGACGTGGGAGAACGTCGTGTGCTGCTGCGTGCCGTGCAACCTGCACAAGGGCAACCGCACACCGGCGCAGGCGGGCATCGCGCTGCTCAGAACACCCGAGCGGCCGCGCTGGACGCCGACGTTCCGCGCCCCCGGAGGCCGCGTCGCGCACCGCGAGTGGCTCCCCTTCCTCGGCCTCGCCGACGCGTCGTACTGGAACACCGAGCTCATCGACGACGACGATTGAGCGAACCGGACGTGCCGCCGCCGGGGGCACGGCGCGTGCGTCGCGTGAAGGCGCGCTTTATGAATGGCACTCGTGGTCGTGTCCGCCAAATGCGATGGCCCGGTGCTGGTGGTCGACGACGACGACGCGATCCGCGAGTCGATGTGCGACCTGCTGGCCGACGAGGGCTACCCGGTGCTCGCCGCGCGCAACGGGCGCGAGGCGCTCGACGTGTTGCACCACGAGCACCCGTCGCTGCTGGTGATCGACCTGACGATGCCCGAGATGAACGGCTGGCAGCTGATCGACGCGATCCACGCCGACGCCGCCCTCTCGCAGATCCCGGTCCTGGTGATGACCGCCGCCTCGCCCGACGGCGCGGACCTCCCGGCGCTCCGCCTGCTGCGGAAGCCGCTGCGCGCCCAGACGCTGCTCGCCGTCGTGGCGGCGAGCTGCAGCCACACCGCGGGGCCGTGACGCGCGCCGCGCCGGCGCGATTGCTTCGCCCGTCGCTCTGGGAGATGCTGTCGGCGGATGGCCGTGCCAGACGACATCGACGAGCCGCAGATCGAGGACGATGAGTCACCCGACGGCGACGGCGTCGGGGGCGCTCTCCGGGGCCGCGCGCGGCGCATCATCGCGATCGGCGGCGGCAAGGGCGGCGTCGGCAAGAGCCTGGTCGCCGCGAACGTGGCCATCTTCCTCGCGCAGTTCGGCAAGCGCGTCGTGCTGCTCGACGCCGATCTGGGCGGCGCCAACCTGCACACCTTCCTCGGCATCGACCGCCCCCACGTCACTCTCGGCGACTTCTTCGGCAAGCGGGTCGAGCGCGTCGAGGAGTGCGTCGTCGAGACGGCGATCAAGAACCTCGGGCTGGTCTCCGCCGAGGGCGATCCGTTGTGGGCGGCGAGCCCGCGCCCGTCGGCGCGCAACCGCCTGATCAGCCAGGTGCGCGACCTCGACGCCGATTACCTGGTGTGCGATCTGCCCCCCGGCTCCGGCTTCACCGCGCTCGACTTCTTCCTCGTCGCCCACGCCGGCGTGCTGGTGGTGGTGCCCGAGCCGACCTCGATCGAGAACAGCTGGCGCTTCATCAAGAGCGCGTTCTTGCGGCGGCTGCGCGGCGTGGCGGGCTTCGAGCGCATCCCGCCCGAGCTGTCGTCGACCGCGACGGAGGGCGGCATCCCGTCGCCGCTCGACCTGTACCAGGCGGCGCGCGGGATCGACGCCACGCTCGCCGCGCGCGTCCTCGAGGAGATCCACCGCTTCCGCCCGCGCCTCGTCGTCAACCAGACCCGCGCGCGTGCGGACCTCGAGCTCGGGCCGCAGCTCCGCGCGGCGGGGCGGCGCCGCCTCGGGCTCGCCGTGGACTACCTCGGCCACCTCGACAGCGACGACGCGGTCTGGCTGGCGGTGCGCAAGCGGCGGCCGCTGATCGTCGAGCACCCCGAGGCGAAGATCACCAAGAACCTCGAGCGCGTGGTGCGGCGCCTGCTGGCCACGGAGTCGGAGAAGCCGGCCTCGCCCGAGCCGCCGCGCTCGACGGAGGAGCAGACCCTCTACGAGGTGCTGGAACTGGATCCGGGCGCCAGCGACGAGGAGGTGCGCCGCGCCTACCGCCTCTCGCGCGAGATGTACAGCCCCGACTCGATGGTGATGTGCGGGCTGTTCGCGCCCGAGCGCCTCGAGGTGGTGCAGGCGCGGATCGAGGAGGCGCACGACGTGCTGCTCGATCCCGAGCGGCGCCGGCGCTACGACCTCGCGCTCTTCCCCGAGGGCATCCCGAGCCACCCGACGCACGACCGCGCGGTGCACATCGCCGCGCAGGCGACGCGCCCCGACGAGACGCCGATCCATACCCTCGTCCCCGAGCCGGTGATCACGCCCGACACGCAGTTCACCGGGGCGATCATCCGGCAGATCCGCGAGGCGCGCGCGATCGACCTCGCCGACGTCGCGCAGCGCACGAAGATCGGCGCGACGCACCTCCGCGCGATCGAGGAGGAGCGCTGGGAGGCGCTGCCGGCGACGGTCTACCTGCGCGGCTTCCTCGTCGAGGTCGCGCGGACGCTGAGGCTGGACGCCACGCAGGTCTCGCGGACCTACCTGGCGCGCGCGCAGCAGGCGGTCGCGGCGAAGGCCGAGCAGGACTGACCGGGGCCCCAGCGCGGAGGGGAGGGTGTCGGCCCTGTCCGCGCTCCGTCGCCGGCGTGTCAGGAGTCGGGTGCGCCGCGATCCGGACAGCGCTGTCGCATTCCGCGCGAAGCCGCGCGTCGCGAGGGGCGCAAGCCCGCGTCCTTCGTGCGCCCGCCCTCCGGCACGTGGGCTGCTCATCGGCCGGGCAACCACGGAGGACAAGATGCGCCGGACCGCGACAATCACCTTGGCCGCTTTCGTCAACCTCCTCGCCGTCGCCGCGCGCGCGCAGGAGACGACGCCCGAGTGCACGACCGTCACCACCACGACCGTCACCTGCAAGGGCTCCGCGGCGCCGCTCGCGGTGCCCGCCGCCGAGCCGCCGGCTCCCGCGCGCATCGCGCAGCCGTTCCCCCGGCTCGACGACGAGGTGCCCGACGCGCGACTCTACCTCCCGCCGCAGCGCAGCCACGTCGAGGAGCAGCCGCGCTACGGCCTGCTCGTCACCGGCCTCGCCATCTTCGGCGCGAACTACCTCATGAACCTCTCGGTCGCCTACCTCGGCGGGGAGACCACCTTCGCCATCCCCGTCGCCGGGCCGGTCCTGTGGGGATCGAGGAGCGGCAACTCCGACTGCTCCGACTGCAGCAGCGATCGCTCGATGATGGGGCTTTTGGTCTTCGACTCGCTCGTGCAGGCGGCCGGCCTCGCGATGGCCCTCGCCGGCGCGCTCACCCGCTCTCGGGTGACGGTGTTCGACAAGGTGGCCTTCGCGCCGATGGCCGGCCCCGGCGGCAGCGGCCTCGCGGTGATGGGGAGCTTCTGAGCCTAATCGACCGCGCCGAAGGCGCGCTCCACAGCGCCCCCTGGGTTCGGGGGCTGATCGGCTCGTTTGATCTGCCTCTCCGCCCCGACTACAATCCCCGGCCATGGCGCTCATCGACAAGCCCGACCGCGCGCGCCAGCTCGCGCGCGCGATCGCCTCGGACCTCACGCTCTACCACGAGAAGGAGATCGTCGAGGGCATCGAGCAGGACACGCTCTTCGACGTGATGAAGGATCACATCGAGGAGGGGCGCGCGCTGTTCAAGAGCCGCGTGACGCCGGAGATCTACGGGCTCAACCTCTACGACCGGGCCATCGTCGACGTGATGATCAAGTCGAAGGGCCACGTCAAATCTCGGATCTGGTAGCGCCCCCCGGACAGCTCGAGTTCGTCGTGGACGAGGCGGGCGCCCCGCGGCTCGACGTGTGGCTCGCCGCGCTCGACCTGCCTTTTTCGCGCTCGCAGATCCGGCGCCGCATCGACGAGGGGGAGGTGACGGTGAACGGCGCCCTCGCGCGCGCCGCGCTGAAGCTCAAGCCGGGCGACCGCGTGCGCTTCACGCCGCCGCCGCCCGCGCCGACCGAGGACCTGCCCGAGGACATCCCGCTCACGATCCTCTACGAGGACGCGCACCTCCTGGTCCTCGACAAGCCGCCCGGCCTGGTGGTGCACCCGGCGACCTCGCACGAGCGCGGCACGCTGGTGAACGCGCTCTTGCATCACGTGGGCGACTCGCTCGCATTCTCCGTCGGCGGCGAGCGGCGGCCGGGGATCGTGCACCGCCTCGACAAGGACACCTCGGGCGTGATGGTGGTGGCGCGGGACGAAGAT
>JAJXSP010000081.1 GCA_021784515.1 Myxococcales bacterium
TTATTCGTTCGATGCCGTCGGCGCGGCGGCGGCGCTCGGCCTCGTCGGGGGCGTCGGGATCGCGGGGCGTCACCGTCCGACCGGCATGCGCGGGGGCGCGGTGCGCCACAGGAGATCGACCTCCGCCGGAGTGAGGCCGTAGGCGTCATTCACCGCCTGCGCGAGCCGCCGCTCCAGCACCGCCGCGGCCGCGCGCCGCGCCTGGGCCGGCGCGACCGTCTCCTCGAACAGCTCCTGGAGCGCCTTCAACTCCCCTGCCTTGAGCTTCCCGGCCGCTTTCGGCCGGCGCCCGAGCGCCTCTCGGACGAAGCCGTCCGCGTCGAGCGCCGCCGGGTCCTGGAGCTTCTGCCCCGGCGCCTCCACCCCGAACCGGTGAGGCGCTGGCCGGTCTGCGCGGTCTTGAGCCACAGCGACAGCTTGGTGATCTCGACCGACTCGGAGTTGATGTCGACGCCGAAGAGGTTGCCGTTGAGCACGGTGCGGGTGAGATCGAACAAGGTGGCCTGGCCGCCGCGCAGCGAGGCGAGCGAGGCGTTGACGCGCTCGTATTCGCGCCCGAGCCGGTCGAAGGCGGCGATGAGGAAGGCGCCCGAGCCGCAGGCGAGATCGAGCACGTGCAGCCGCTTCAGATCCTCGCGGTAGGCCTCCCACGCCTCGATCCATCTCTGGGTCTGCTTCTTGTCGCCCTTGACGCCCTCGGGGGCGACGCGCGCGAGGATCGCCTGCCACCGCTCGCGCAGCGTGCGGCCGAGCGTCTCCTCGACGATGAAGCGCGTGATGAAGGAGGGCGTGTAGTACACCCCTTCGGCCTTGCGCTTGGAGACCGTGGGATCGGGCGCGCCCTCCGTCTCGGCGCGCATCTCTTCGAGGTCGCTGATCGACTGCTCGAAGATGTGGCCGATCACCTCGACCGAGATCTCCTCGCGGAAGTCGTGCCGCGCGAAGTGGAGGAACTCGCCGCACACCTGGTCGGAGATCTCGAGGCCGTCGATCTCGGGGTCGGGGCGGAACAGGCCTCCGTTGTAGGCGGCGATCTTCGGGTCGGCGGCGTTGCCCTCGTCGATCCAGCGGAACACCGCGAGGAGGTTCTGCCAGACCGGGCGCGGGTGGTAGCGGTCGCGATAGGTGATCGCCTGGGCGAGGGTGTCCGGGGGGAGCAGCCCACGCTTCTCGGCGAAGGCGACGAACAGGATCCGGTCGAGGATCTTCTGCGTGTGGCCGATGAGCTCGCGCCGGGGGAGGTTCGAATGGACGTGGCCGAGGTGGTCGAACAGGTGGGTGCGCAGCGCCCGGTATTCGGCGTACAGGGCGCTGGTGATCTCCGCCTCGACCTGCGAGGAGGCCAGGAGCAGCTCATCGACCGGCGAGCGCCCGCCGGGAGCGGAGGGGAGCAGGTTCTCGCGCGCGAGCAGGAGGAAGAAGCGGCGGAACGCCTCCGGGCTCTCGAGATCCTCGAGCGGGAACAGCTCGTATTCGTCGGGCGTGAGCGCCTTCGAGTAGAGGCGCGTTTCGCGATAATTCGAGACGATCACGTAGCGGGAGCCGGGCGTGTACTGCGCGTACTCCCAGGCCTGCTGGACCGGCGTGAGGGCGCGGTTGCCGGCGAAGTCGAGCGAATGCCGGGCGCCCTTCAGCTCGATCGGCGCGAATACCTGGTCGGCGCCGCCGCCGGGGAGGCCGAAGAAGCCGATCGCGCCGTCGGCCGACTTCCCGCTCGCGCTCACCGTCTTCTCGGCCGAAAGCTCGAAGCCGGCGCCCCCCGATTGCACCATTCCCCGATAGCCGAGCACGCCGGAGAACACCTGCTCCAGGAACTGGCCGTGAAGCTCCACCTCCTTCGCCCCGTCGAGCGCGCCGGACCGGAGCGTCTTCACCCAGTCGAGGAGGCGCGCGTGGCGCTCGCCGAGATCGCCGGGGAAGACGTGGGAGGCGAGGCGCTCCTTGATGAGGCGAGGGTGGAAGAGGGGAAGGCGGGCAGGGGGCATGGTGGAGCGGATCTACCACGACGAGGACCCTCGGCTGCAGCTCCCGCCCGATCGGCTTTCTTGCGCTTTCGTTCTGTCGCGGCCTAGCATCACCCCATCAACCGCTCACGGAGGGATCGCATGGTGACGGCACAAGGTTCGGACGAGGGGACCGGCGACGCGACGAAGAAGCGAGGCAAGTCGAAGCGCAAGCGGGGCAAGATCAACAAACAATTCCTGTTCTGGATCCGCGACGGGCGGAAGGTCGGCAACGCGGGCAAGCGCAACGCGGCGAAGCTCGGCAAGTTCGGCGTCGTTGCCGCCGACGTCACGGCGCACCGGAAGCTGGTCGAGCGGGCGTTCGCCGACCTGTCGGCGCGCGGGGGCACCGAGGTCGAGGTGTCGATGGCGGAGCAGGCCGCCCTCACCCGGTTCGAGAGCGCGCGCGACGGGCTCGCCAACGTCAAGCGCTGCGCCCGCACCGCATTCGAGAAGCCCGGCGAGGAGATCCCCGAGGCCCGCGAGCCGATGGGGATCGGCGCCGGCGTGCCCGGCGGGCACGAACAGCTGGCGGCGCAGGTGAAGTCGATCGAGGGCGCGCTCTCCGATCATCCCGATTGGAAGAAGCGGCTCCTCTCGTGCGGCGTCACCGAGGCGCAGCTCGAGCAGCTGGCGGCCGACACGGAGAAGTCCGGCGAGGCGTCGGGCGGGGACTCCGCCCGCAGCGCCGCGACCGCCGCCCTGGTGGAGACGCTGCGCGCCCTGCGCCGCTCGACCGCCTTCATCCGGTTCGGCGCCAACGCTGCCTTCCACGGCAAGGCGACGCTGAAGGAGTTCGACCCGCCGCCACGGCCGAAGAAGAAGAAGCCCGCCGCGAAGTAAGGCCTGGCCGCGGCGTCCGGTGGCGGCCGGGCAGGCGCGCTCCCTACCGGCTCGCCACCGCGAACACCTGCGCGAGGTCGGTCTCCCCCGCGATCGCCTTGTCGATCCCGTCGCCGAGCAGCGTCACCATCCCCGCCGCCACCGCCCGCTCGCGGATCGCCGACACCGGGGCGCGCTTCTGCACCAGCGCCTTCACGTCGTCGTCGGCGACCAGCAGCTCGTGGATGCCGAGCCGCCCCTTGTAGCCATTGCCGTTGCACGCGTTGCAGCCCGGGCCCTGCCACAGGAGCAGCTCGCGTCCCGGCGCGATCCCCCGCCGCTCGGCGCCCTCGACGCCGACGGCGCGCACGATCGCCTCGCGCTCCTCCACCGTCGCCGGGCGCTGCTTCTTGCACCCGCTGCACAGCCGCCTCGCGAGGCGCTGCGCCAGCACCGCGAGCAGCGCGTCGGCGAAGTGGAACGGGTCGAGGCCCATGTCGAGCAGGCGCGTGATCGTCTCGGGGGCGCTGTTGGTGTGCAGCGTCGAGAGGACCAGGTGGCCGGTCAGCGAGGCCTCGACCGCGATCGCCGCCGTCTCGTGGTCGCGCATCTCGCCGACCATGATCACGTCGGGGTCGGCGCGCAGGAAGGCGCGCATCGCGGCGGCGAAGTCGAGGCCGATCTTCGGCTGCATCTGCACCTGGCGCAGCCCGCGCTGGGTGATCTCGATCGGGTCCTCCGCCGTCCAGATCTTCGTCGCCTCGTCGTTGAGCGAGCCGAGCATCGAGTGGAGCGTGGTGGTCTTGCCCGAGCCCGTCGGACCGACGCAGAGGATGAGGCCGTAGGGCTCGGCGAGCACCTTGCGCGCGCGAGAGAGGTTCCCGGGCGACAGGCCGATCTGATCGACCGGGTGCGGCTTGGACGCCGCGAGCACGCGCAGCACGACGTCCTCGTTGCCCGCCGCCGTCGGCACCGTCGCCACCCGCAGCTCGATCCGGCGGTCGGGAAGCTCGAAACGGATCTTGCCGTCCTGCGGCTTCCTGCGCTCGGCGATGTCGAGCGAGGCCATGATCTTGATGCGCGCGACGAGCGGGCCGCGCAGGGGGCCGGGGATGTCGCGGTAGGCGACGCAGTCGCCGTCGATGCGGAAGCGCACCCGCACCGGCAGCTCGGGGCCGTTGGGCTCGATGTGGATGTCGGAGGCGCCGCGCTTGACGCCGTCGATGATGATCTTGTTGGCGAGCTGGATGATGAGCCCCTCGGCGTCGGGCGAGGCGGGCGCCTCGGCGGTGGGCTCCTCGGGGCCGAGCTCGGCCATCGCGGCGCGCAGCAGCGCGTCGAGGCCGCTGTCGTCGGCGGGGCGGGCCGGCGCGCGGCCCAGCTCGCGCTCGATCGCGCGGCGGAGCGGCGTCGGCGCGGCGATCACCTCGCGCACGCGCTTCTTGCTGAGGAAGAAGGAGAAGACGTCGTCGACGCCGGTGTTGAGCGGGTCGGCGATGGCGATGGTGAGCGTGCGCTCGTCGGTGTCGATCGGCAAAAACTCGTAGCGCGCGATCAGCTCGCGGGGCACCTCGTCGATCGCGCGCGGATGGATCGGGATGCGGTCGATGTCGACGTAGAGCAGGTTGAACTTGCGGGCCAGCGCCTCGGCCACCTGCTCCTCGGTGACGATCTTCAGCGCGACCAGCGTCTCGCCGAGCTTGCGGCTGCGCCGGCTCTTCTGCTCGACCAGCGCCACCTCGATGTCGCGCGGCGTGGCGAGCCCCTCCTCGACGAGGATCTCGCCCAGGCGGAGCCGACGACGATCCTGCCCCGCCGCGGCCGCGTCGACCGCCTCGGGCGAAACGCGCTCCTGCTCGATGAGGATCCGCCCGATGCGCGCCTGCTGGGCATCGAGGCCGCGCTGCACCTGCTCGAGCGTGGCGGCGCCGGCCTCGACGAGGAGCGCGCCGAGCAGCTCGGGGCGCTCCCGGCGCAGCACGCCGTGGTGGTAGAAGAAGAGGCGCGTAAAGGGCGAGTCGGCGGCCGGCCAGGCGAAGAAGCCGACCGGGGGCAGGGGCGCGCCGTCGGGCGGCAGCGCGGCGTCGACGACGAACACCTTGCCGCCGGGAACATGGACCTTGAGCCGCCGCAGGTCGAACGGGCGCTCGTCGGTGGCGCCGGGGTGGGCGAAGAAGCCGACGTAGGCGAGCCGCTCCACGTCGAGCAGCACCTGCGTCGCGCCGTCGCGCGTCTCGGGGTCGGCCGCCAGCACGCCGAGGCGGGGCGAGAAGCGCGTGATGCGCCGGTTGACCATCCTCCCGTCGAGGAGGCCGATGGTCACCGCCTCGCCGGCGTGCTGTCCTGGCTCGCTCATCCGGTCACCGCGGCGTATTGAAGCACCAACCGCGAGCGATGGCCACGCGTGGTGACGGGGCGAGGCGATTGGCCTCTTGGCGTTCGTCCACCACACGCTCCAACTCGCCCAGCTGTGCGCGCGTCAAACCCGTCGAGTCGGCGAGCGCAACGCTCGGCGCTCCGCGCTCCCCTCGCGGATATTTCGACAGGCCCGCTTCGGACTCGCCTCATGCGCGCACCAACCTGCTCGCCTCCACGGCGGTCGGCGATGGATTTTTGGAGGGCTGCTGATTCTGTTGTAGTACTCGCTGGGCCGCGCGCATGGATGCCCTCGCAGACAGGAGCTGGACGGAGCGCCGCGGCCCGCGCGCCGTCCAGATCGGGCTCACCACCTTCGGCATCCTCGCCCTCGAGCTGGCGCTGATCCGGTGGGCCTCGGGGCAGGTGCGGATCCTCGCCTACTTCAACAACCTGATCCTGATCGCCTGCTTTCTCGGCATGGGGCTCGGCCTCGCCGCGGGGCGCCGGCGGCCCGGGCTGGTCCACGTCACGCTGCCGGCGCTGGCGCTCCTCGCGGTGCCCTTCGCCTTCGCCGAGCCGCTCCACCTCGTCTCGCTCTCGTTTCCCGATCCCGCGGTCTACCTCTGGGGTGCCGAAACGACGGCCGGCTCGGTCGGCGCGTTCCTCCGCTCGTACGCGATCATCCTCGCGCTGTTCGGCGGCATCGTCGCCGTGTTCGTGTGCGCCGGCGCGGCGCTGGGCGTCCTGTTCGCGCTGCGGGAGGACCTCTCGGCCTACTCGGCGGACCTCGTCGGCTCGCTCCTCGGGATCGTCGCGATCACCGTCGCGACCGCGCTCCACGCCACGCCGCCGGTCTGGCTCGCGCTGGGCGCGGCGCCGTTCCTCTGGCTCTCGCGCCGCGCGGTGGGCGCGATCGCCTTCGTCGCGGTGATCGCGCTCGGGCAGCTCTCGGTGAAGGGCGCCGTCTTCTCTCCCTACAACCGCATCGATCTCGAGCACACCGAGGTGGGCCTCACTCTCTCGGTGAACCGCGACTTCCACCAGTACATGCACGACCTGTCCGACACGGCGGTCGCGAAGGAGAAGGCCGCCGGAGGCCCCGAGAACGCGAAGCGCACGCTGCGCTGGCTCTACGACCTGCCGTGGGTCCTCGGCGACGGGCGCGACCGCGGGCTGGTGATCGGCGCGGGCACGGGGAATGACGTGCAGGCGGCGCTGCGCAACGGATTCCGCGAGGTCTCGTCCGTGGACATCGACGGTCGGATCATCGCGCTCGGCCGCGAGCTCCACCCCGAGCGCCCCTACGACGATCCCCGCGCGCGGCCGATCGTCAACGACGGCCGCGCCTGGCTCGCCCAGCACCCCGACGAGAAGTTCGACGTGGTGGCGTTCGGCTTCGTCGACTCGCACGCCATGTTCTCGGCGCTCTCGTCGCTGCGCCTCGACAACTTCCTCTACACCGAGGAGGGGCTGCGCTCGGCGTGGCAGCACGTCGCGCCCGGCGGCCACATGACCATCGCGCTCAGCCTCGTCGGCGGCCCGTGGCTCGCCGATCGCCTCTACTGGACCATCGCCGCGGCGACGGGCCAGACGCCGATCATGGCGTACCACCGCATCCACGGCGGCGCGACGTTCATCGTCGCCCGTGACCCCGCGCGCCTCCACCTCGATCGTCTCGGCAAGGTGCCGCTCATCGCGCCGCGCAACCGTCCCGAGTCGATCGCCACGACGAGCGACGATTGGCCGTTCCTCTACGTGCGCCCGGACGTGTTCCCGTGGGGCTACCTGATGGTCCTCGGCGCCATCCTCGCGCTGGCCTTCGGCGCGGTGCTCGGCCGGCGCGAGGCGCGCGCCGACTTCGATTGGACGCTCTTCCTCATGGGTGCCGGCTTCCTGCTCCTCGAGACGCGCGGCGTGACGGCGCTCTCGGTGCTCTGCGGCTCGACGTGGATCGTCAACGCGGCGGTGTTCAGCGGCGTGCTGCTCGTGGCGCTCGCCGCCAACACCTTCGTGCAGCGCTCCGCCCCGCGCCGCGTCGAGCCGTGGTTCGCCTGCCTGTTCGCGGCCGTGCTGCTCGTCTGGGCGGTCCCGCCGTCGGCGCTCATGGGGCTGCCGATCGTGCCGCGGGCCGTGCTCGGCGGGCTCCTCAACGCGCTGCCGGTGGGCTTCGCGGGCGTCATCGTGTCCTTCCTGCTCTCTCGCGCGCGGAGCCTCGGCGCGGCGCTCGGCTCGAACCTCGTCGGATCGGTGGTCGGCGGCTGCCTCGAGTACCTGTCGATGGCGCTCGGGCTGCGCGCCCTGGCGGTGATCGCGCTCGCGCTCTACCTGACCGCGCTGCTCGCGCGCCTGCGCCGCCGGGGCGCCGCCGCATAACGGGGGACTTGGGGGACGGTATTGCGCGAGTTGCGTCAGCGCTGCGCGAGCGAGCCGATTCTGGGCGGGGGGACTTGGGGGACGGTATTGCGCGAGTTGCGTCAGCGCTGCGCGAGCGAGCCGATTCTGGGCAATTCAGGCAATGTCGCGCCCCACGGCCCCCAACTGTCTACTTTGCGGCGTGCACGGTCGGCGGCGGGTTCTCGTGGATCTGGCCGTTCACTTCGTATTTGAGCGCCGTGAATTCGACCCGACGGTTCTTCTCGCGGCCTTCCTCGGTCGCGTTGTCGGCGATCGGGTCGGCGGGGCCGAAGCCGCCGGTGACGAGCCGCGAGCCTTCGATGCCATGGGAGACGAGCCAGGTCCTGACGGCGGCGGCGCGCCCCTCGGAGAGCTTCTGATTCAACTCCTGGCCGCCTTCGGATGACGTATAGCCGGCAATGAACACCTGCTGGAGATCCGGGTTGTCTTTGAGCACCGTGGCGATCTCCTGGACCAGCGACTCGGAGGCCGGCAGGATATCGGCCTTGCCGTCGGCGAACTGGATCTTCTCGGTGAGCGTAAAGCCGGTGGCCGTGCCCCGCACGCGCGTGACGCCGGGGCTGATGTCGACGGCGGGAGCGGGCTTGGCGGGCTTGGCGGGCGCCTCGGCCGCCGGCTTCGTCGCGGGCGGCGGGGTCGTGGCGGCCGGCGCCGCGGCGGGCGCCTGCGTGTGTGCACAGCCGGAAGCGATCACACTGACCATGCCCACGAACAACGGAACAACGATCCGACGCATGGATACCTCCTCTTTGGGGCTCGAATTGCGCTGCGCGCGAAAATCGCGAGCGAGGACAAATACCCCGAAAGCGACTCGGGGGACAAGCTTCAGGCTTCCTTGGTCAGCGCGTAGCTCCAGATGCGGAACGCGCGCCGTCCACCCACGTCGCGGAAGTCGTGGAACCACATCTCGGAGGTCCGCTGTTCCTCGACCCGAAAGCCGAACGAGCGAATCACGTGCTCCGCCTCGCCGGGCGTGAGGTGGCCGATCGAGTCGCTGAAGCAATAGGACAGCGATCCGAAATTGACCAGCTTGCCGCCCGGCTTCAGCACGCGGCTCGCCTCCTTGAGCAGGAAGTGAAGCGGGATCACGTCGGCGAAAAAGACGCAGACGACCGCCGACTGCGAGCCGGTGGCGATCGGCAGCGCCTTGGCGTCGGCGACCGCATAGCCGATCCGGGAGAGGCGCTCGCCGGCGTCGGCCGGCAGCGCGGCGGTGAAGTGCGTGACCACGGTCTCGTCGGAGACGGGCAGGCGCACGTTCACCTGCGCGAACCGGATCGGCCCCTCGGCGAGGCGGTGGAAGAAGTCCACGTAGCGATAGTTCGAGTCGATGCCGAGCACCTGTTCGAAGCGGCTGGTCAGATCGAACAGCACCCGGCCCGCGCCCGCGCCCAGCACGACGGCCGAGGCGCGCTCCGGGCAGTGGCGGTCGATCAGCTCGAACACCGCCTCCTCGGTGATCCGGATCTGCTCCTCGCCCTCCGGTGTGCCACTCCAGTCGGTGCGCGCGTACTCGTACTGGTCGACCGCCGAGAAGGAATAGCGGTCATTGGCGAAGCCGGCGGCAAGCGGCGACGGGCCGCCGACCGATGGGACGACATAATCGAGCAGCGCGCGCACGTCGAGGCGGTCGATGATCGATTGCTGCTGCCGACGGACCAGCGCGAGGTTCGCTCTCACCCCCTCGGCGACCCGCCGCGCCACCGGCGCACGATAGCCGGCCTTCGCCGCCAGTTCATCGGCGACCGCGAGCTGAGTGCCCAGCGCCTGGCAAAGCCACTCGGCCTGCACGCACGCGGCGGCGAGGTGGGGCCACGGCGCAGGGACCAGGATCGCCGAGCCCTGCAATGTCGGGTAGTCAACGCCGCAGGCCGCGCAGCGGTGGTCGCGCGAGCCGGCCGCCGCGAGGGGACCGGTGCAGCGCGGGCAGACGAAGCGGCTCGACATCGGCGGAGCGTACTCTCCGTCGACGATCCCCGCCAGCCTGCGGGCGAGCGGCGAAGCCATTTTTTCCGGAGCCGATCCGTCACCACACGAGATGGGCGATCACCGCGTACTGGACCGCGCTCGCGACGATCACGAGGAGGTGGAAGATCTCGTGATAGCCGAACACGGCGGGGAGCGGGTCAGGCCGCTTGATGGCATAGATGACCGCGCCGATCGTGTAGAGCACGCCGGCGACGACGAAGAGCCCCACGGCCCGGAGCCCCATGCCGGCGACGAGCTGCGGCAGCGACGAGGCGCCCACCCAGCCGAGGGCGGCATAGCAGAGCACGCTCACCCAGCGCGGGGCGTGCGGCCAGAAGAGGGCGCGCGAGAGCCCGAGCGTGGCCCCCGCCCAGACGATCCACAACAGCAGGGCGCCGCGTTCGCCGCCGATGCCGAGAGCGCACGGTGGAGTGTACGACCCGGCGATCAGCAGGAAGATGGCCGAATGATCCGCGCGCCGGAGGAGCGCTCGCCGCGGCGGGCTCCACATCGGGCGGTGGTAGAGCGCGCTCACGCCGAAGAGCACCGACTGGCTGGCGGCGAACACGGCGGCGAGGGCGGCCGCGTGCGCCTCGCGGGCCAGCGCCACCAGCGCCGCGCCCGTCGCCAGCGACACGAAGAAGGCGATCTCGTGGGACACGCCGCGGAGGAGCGGCTTTGCGCGCGGCGGCGTCTGGGCGGTCAGCATCGGCGCATCCTATCCCCCTTTCGGCGCGCCGCAGCCCTCCAGGGTGGCGGACCGGCACTGTCGCCGCGATCGGAATCAGGGGCAGCCGCCGGGCTCGCAGCAGAAGCCCGGGTTCGCGCGCAGGATGCAGTTGCCGCTGCAGCAGTCGCCGTTCGCGCCGCAGCTCGCGCCGTTCGGGTGGCAGGCGCCGGCGTCGGGGCTCGCGCAGGTGCCTGGAGCGTCGGGGATCGGCGCCCCGACGCACACCAGCCCCGGCTTGCACTGCTTCGGGTTCATGACGAATCCGCCGCACGGCTCGCCGATGCCCGAGTAGCCGGCGAGGTCGGCGACCGCGAGGTCCAGCGGGGGGCGCACGGCCAGGTCACCGGCGGGCGACGCCAGATCGCCGACGGAGAGATCGCCGGCGGAGAGATCGCCGGCGGAGGACGCGAGATCGCCGCCCGAGAGATCGGACGTCGTCGTGAGGTCCGCGCCGCCGCCGGTGGCGAGGTCGGGCGCGCCGGTGACGTCGGAGTCGCAGCCCAGCGCGGCGACGGAGAGCAGGAGCAGGAGGGAAGGGAGCCGTCGAGGAAATGTCATGCGCGGACGCGAAGCAACCGCCGCGCCGCTCCGGCGCTCCCCGCGCCGCCGCGTTTTTCGGCCCGGCGACCGCGGCGCGCGCGTCACCCTCGCCTCGAAAATCCGACGTGTGCCGCTTCGAAGTGATTTGCGGCGTCATCGGGGCGTCCGAAGAAGCCACGTGCAATACGCTCTGGCTGCCGCAGGTCCGAGCGATTGGCGGCTTCTACCCGGAGGCGGTCGACGCGGGTCGATTGGCGATGGACGCGCAGAAGGCCGTGCTTTGCATCGTCGCGGTGCGCGCCGCCGGCTGCGAGCACTCCCCGCCGCATCCGCCCGAGTGCGCCGGCGTGTTCACGCCCAAGCGGCGATTGGCGCGGCCTGCAAGGCATCCGACGAGTGCATCAATGGGTACTGCGACAACGGGAGCCAGCAAGGGTGTCCAGCGACGTGCAAGCCTTTCGCGGCTACGGGAGGATCCTGCGCACCCACCCAGTGTGCGCCGACCGACACCTGCAGCTTGGGGCAGTGCGTGGCATTGGGGGCGCTGGGCGCCGCCTGCGGCAACGCCGCCTGCCAGCCCGGCCTGGACTGCACGACGAACCTCAAGCCGAATACCTGCCAGCCGCTCGCGGACGTCGGTCAGCCCAGTGATCATCAGGCATGCAGTGGTGATCTCCATTGCGACCAATGGTGCCGGCCGCGGTCGCCCACCGTCCGCGGCAGCGCGCCGCAGCCGGCCGCCGTCGCGACGACGGCACCGAGCGCCAGGGCCTGAAGCGCGGTGCGTCGCGAGGGGGTCGAAGTCGTCCATCGAATGATCGAATCAGGGCTGTACGCCGACGGAGCCGACGATCGCCGCGTTGCCGCCGCCGAAGTCGAGGCGCGCGGTGTCCTTCGCGCCGCCGTTCCCGTCGAATTGCACCTCCCGCACCGACGACAATTCGGCCACCAGCACCAGGCCCTTCAACCGGCCGCGGGAAATCACGACGGCGGCAGAAGGCAATTGCGGCTTGCCATTGACATAGGCGAGCTCGCCGATGACGGTGAACGGACTCTTTTGATTGGGATCGTATTTCGCGATTCGCAAGGCATCCTTGCCGTCGCTGTTGAGAATGAGGGCGAGGTCGCCGAAGGGCGAGGCGACCACCTGCGCGGGATTCGGAGTGGCAATCAACTGGGCGGCGGTCAGATCGGGCAGCGAAACGACCGCGATTCGATTGCCGGCCAGGATCCCATTGTCTGAAATCAGCGCATATTTGCCGTCGGGCATCACCGCCGCCGAGGAGGGGATGGCGTCGCTGTCGGGGAATGCGGCGCCGCTCGCCACCAGGTTGGGCATCGCGCCGGCGAAGTCGATGATGTGCGTGTCTGTGCCCATGGGCGAGCCGAGGGCCTGCGGCGCCGCGAGCAGCGCCCGCGACGGGACGCCGGGCAGCCACTCCATCGCGTTGGGGGCGTTGCCGGGGACGACCTTGCCGCGCGCGGTGAGCGTGCCGTCGCAGCCGATCGCCACCTCGTACACACCGCCGCCGTTTTCGGCCGTATCGGCGTCGAGCACGAAGGCGCGCGTGCCGTCGCCCGACACCACCACGTCGCTGGCGTAGAAGCCCATGCCGAACGCGGCGTGGACCACCTGCGGCGCGCCGCCGTCGTCGAAACGGAACACGCCGACCGAGCCGTCGTCCTGCGCCACCAGGCCGACCGCGCCGTCGGGGGTGAAGCGGATCGGGTGCTCGTTGGCGGTGCCCATGGCGAACGTGACCATGGGCCGGGTGAGCGTGCCGTCGGCGGTGAGGTCGAGCACCTCGAACTGCGTGCCGTTGCCGCCCTGGCCGTCGAACGGGTGCGAGACCACCACCTTGCGCGGGCGGTCGGCGTCGCCCGGCAGCCGCGGGCAGCCCCCTCCTCCGTCGGTGGCGATGGGATTCGCGAGATCGCCGCCGGCGTCGGCCGCCGCCGACGCGAGATCGATCGGGGCGGCGTGATCGGTCGGCGCACCGTCGGTGGCGGAGCCGCCGGAGGCGCCGCAGCCGGCGGCGAGGAGGGCGAGCGGAATCAGGGCGCGTGGCATGGCTGCCGACGCTAGCACGGCGCACGAGCGCTTGCGGCCGGGGTTCGCGTCACTTCACCAGGAATGCGGAGGGCCCGACCACCCGCACTCCGATCACGGCGCGCCGTCCCATGGAGGGACGAGGTTACTTTGAAAGCGCGCGCCACGGCACGCCGAGCCGGCCGTCGGCGGCGAAGGCGAAGCGGCGCTCGTCGAAGCCCTGGGCGAAGAGCAGGAGGGCGTGGTCGTAGTAGGCGGGCGGGTCGCCGTAGAGGCCGCCGCGGCGGTGCTCGTCGAGCTGGCGCCGCAGGCGACGCCAGGCCTCGGCGTCGTCGGTGCGCGCCCGCGGCAGCAGCACCGCGAGGAAGCCGGGCGGGCCGGGGCGGGCCGGCTGCTCGGGGCGCCGCGGATCGACGCGCTCGGGCACCTCGCCGAGGCGCAGCCAGGAGCGCCACGGTCCGTCGAGGCGGCCGAGGAGCGCTGCCTTGTCCGGGTCGTCGTCGGCCAGCAGCGACGGCCACAGGTAGACGCGGATCGCGTCGTAGCTGCCCGTCGGGCCGGCCACCGGATCGACGACAAAGCCGTGGCGACGCCGGAAGGCGACCCAGTCGGCGACGAAGCCGTGGGCGGCGCGCGCCTCGAGCATGCGCCGCGCGCCGCTCCGGATCGCCGCCCACGGGCCGGGCACGCGCTCGGCGGCGAGGCCGGCGAGGAGCTGCGGCGGCAGGTAGCTCGGGTTGAGGCGCCAGGTGTCGCCGTCGAGGACGAAGCCCACCGGCCCGGGCAGCAGCATCGGCCCGAGCCCGGGCAGGTGCGCCACCTCGCGCGCCACCACCTGCGCCCGCACGCGCCGCCCGAGGCGATCGAGGCGCGGCTCGCCCCACAGCCGCCCCGCCTCGACGAGGTCGTAGCCGATCCACAGGTCGGAGTCGGCGGCGGAGTGCGGATCGAGGACGCCCCAGCGGCCGTCGCCGCGGCGGCCCCAGCGCGTGGCGGGCAGCCGGGCGCCGAGGTCGCCGCCGGCGAGGTTGTCCTCGGTCCAGCGCAGCAGGCGATCGAACAGCGGGCGATCGCCGGCGACCAGCGCGAAGAAGAGCGCGTAGCTCTGCCCCTCGGAGGTGGTGACGTCGCCGCCGGTGCGATCGACGACCCGGCCGTCGGGGGAGACGAAGTGCGCGGTGAAGGCGCCGAGCAGCGGCCAGGGCGCGGCCGGCTCGGCGGCGCAGCGTCCACCGACGAGGAGCAGCGCCAGCGCGCAGCGGGCTCTCACAGGAAGCCCCCGCACAGCGTCACGCTGCCGAGGACCTCGGACCACGCGGTGGCGATCTGCCCGTTGACCGACTCCTCGAGGTAGACGTGCGGCGCGATCTGGTGGCGCACGTCGAGGAGCAGGGTGCCCCACGGGCCGAGGTGATCGTCCCCGGGGAAGCTGCCGCCGAGCGTGCCCGGCGGCGCGGCGTGGAGCCCGGGGTCGAGCGGGAAGACCGGCGAGGCCGCCTCGCGGTACCACGCAAGGCCGAGCTGCGCACCGGCCTCGATGACGCTCCTTGCCGCTTCGCGACGCCACCGGATCGGGACGCCGGCGGCGAAGAAGAGCTGAGGGCTGAAGTAGCCGCCCTGGCCGAAGGTGAAGTGGCTCTGGTTCTCGCCGAAGTTCATCGCCAGCAGCGTGATGCCGGTGCCGACCTGGTTCGGCTCGCGCCGGTAGAAGCGCCAGAGCGCGTCGAGGTCGTAGCGGCCGCCGTGGTTCGGGGCGACGTGCTCGCCCTGGAAGGCGGCGTAGGCGACGGAGCCGTGGAAGGAGACGCTCGGCAGATCGTAGCCCGCTTCGATGCGCCCGCCGAGGCGGCGGACCCCGCCCCAGACCGCGCCGCTCACGTCGTCCCTGTCGCCGGCGTAGGCGAGGAGGCTGTCGGTGACCGCCTCGCGGAAGGCGCGCACGCCGAGGCCGAAGGGGCCGAAGCGGCCGCTCCACCCGAGCAGGCCGACGACGTCGGCGACGGGGAATCCGAGCGGCGTGCTGCCGACCTCCGCCTCGAGGCCGCGGTACTCGTAGCGCACGGCGAGGGCCACGCCGGCCTGCTCGCGGGTGGCGGCCGCGGCGTCGGGGGGCGTGGCCACCGAGCCGTCTTCACCGCGCTGGGCGGCGGAGACGCCGTCGCCGAGCGCCAGGGCGCCGGCGGTCAGGTAGGTCGGCGTCGCGCGCACGAGGAGCAGGCCGCGGTGGGCGGGCGAGAGGCGGAAGGAGGAGGGCGCGCTCACCTCGAGTACGCGGCCGAGCCCGGGGTCGCCGCTGCGAAAGCGGAAGGCGGTGCGCCCCTCGAGCGTCGGCGCGAGGCGCTCGTCGAGCCGCTCGGACTCGCGGGCCAGCGAGGCGGCCACCTCGGCGTCCGCGTCGGACGAAGCGTCCACGGGCGAGCCGCCCGGGCCGAAGCGGCGCGCGGCCTCGTCGACCAGGGCGCCGACGTCGTCGGACGAGCGCGCGGTGCTCGACGGGCCGTGCACGAGGCCGAGGCCGCGGTGCAGGAGCTGGAAGGCGCCGGCGTCGTCGCGGGCGGCCGCCGCGATCCGCCCCGCCTCGAGCCACGCCGCCGGCTGGTCGGGGAAGCGCTCGAGGGCGCGGGCGACGGTGGCGCGGGCCTCGCTCTCGGCGCCGCTCGCCCACTCCTCGCGCGCCGCCGCGACGGTGAGGGAGAGGTCGTTGGGGTGCCGCTCGACGAGGCGCGCGTACACCCGGGCGGCCTTGCCCGGCTCGCCCGACGACGAGAGCAGCCGCGCGAAGGCGGCCAGCGCGCCGTCGTCGGCCTGGACGCCGTCGAGCAGCGGACGGAGGAGGGCGAAGGCGGCGTCGAGCTCGCCGGCGAGGCGCTCCCGATCGGCGCGCTGCACCGCCAGCGCGGCGCGCACCGTGCGGAGCTGCGCGCGGTCGCCCGGACCGAGGTCGCGCTCCCGCCCCAGGGCTTCGAGGGCGCCGTCGAGGAGGCGCTCGTCGTCGAGGGTGCCGCCGAGCAGCGCGCCGGCGGCCCATCGCCGGGCGCCGCGATCGGTGGGCCCCGGGCGGCGCAGCACCTCG
>JAJXSP010000082.1 GCA_021784515.1 Myxococcales bacterium
GGCTTCTCGGGTCGGCTCATGCCCGGGAGAAGATCACGGCGATCGGCAGGTCGCAACCCCATGTTTCTATGTGATCGAAATGATCCGGCTTTTGATGCGATCGCCCTGCTGCTGCCCCCGGCACAATATCCGTCGATCTTCGACCCCGTTCAGCTCGACGCTCCGGAGCTTCTCGCTGTCGGCGATTGGAACGACGACGGCCATCTCGATCTCGTCACCGTTGCGAGCGAGATGAACCTCACTCAAGACCTCGTGTACTTGCCGGGCGACGGCACCGGGAGATTCGGTTCGCTCCGGAGCATCGATAACGAGCCCTACCAGTTCCTGGATATCGCGCCCGCCGACCTCAACGGAGACGGCAAGACCGACTTGGTCGTCTCACAGAGCACCGTGTACAGTGTGTACCTTGGCAGCGGTGGTGGCGTTGTCGTGCTGAGCGACTACCCGGCGGGTATGCCGTTCGCCGACGTTGGTTCCATTGCCATCGGCGATGTCGATGGCGATGGCCAGCTCGACGTTTCGGGCGTCGATCGAAAATTCGGTCAGCTCAGCATCGCCCGCGGCACCGGGACGGGAGCACTGGAGCCTCCGATGCTCTGCGCACTCGATGGGCAGCCCACGGATTGGGGGGACGTCGCCGTGGGCCGCTTCGCCGGTGGGAAGGGCGGTGTGGCGCTGGCGAGCGTAACGAACCACGTAACGGTGTTCCTGAGAAAATAGGAGCCTCCATGCCTGCTTTCAACGTGTTGTCGTATGGCGCGCTCGGCAACCCCGTCACCGTGCCGGACGCCACCCTCACGAGCCCGGTGGTCCCGACGCTGTACAAGAACGTTCACGGCTTCAGCGTCGAAATCGCGGTGCCGCAGGTGGCACTGTGGCAGATGAACGGCGCAGTCGACGTCTGGGAGGCCACTCCCCCGGGGACGCCGCCGGCTCTCTTCTTCGGCAAGGTGATCTCGCTGGCGCCCGGGCAGAATGGCGCCGGGACGATCATGGTGTTCAGCGCGAGCGCCCCGCCCCCCCTCCGGCGTTCATCGCCCTGGGGGCGACCGTCACCCTCTGCAGCGACGACGGGCCGCCGATCCAGGACGCGCTCGACGACGCGAAACAGAACGCCGCCGACGTCTACCTCCCCAATGGGCGCTACGTCGTCATGGGGGGAGTCCGGCCCGGTCAGGCGTCCCGCGCGCGCCCTGTCCGGTGCTGGTGATCCCGCCCCAGCACTGATCCCCGACGGGGACGCTCAGGCGAAGCGCGCCTCGAGGTGGTAGACGCCGTCCTGCAGCGTCCCCTCGAAGCGCAGGCCGCTGTTCTGGAACACCACCAGCATCGGCTTGTTGCTGGCGAGGACGTCGGCCGAGAACCCGCCGAGGCCGCGCGCGCGGGCGATCTCCGCCATGCGCCGCATCAGGATCGTCCCCACGCCGCGGTCCTGCCAGTCGTCGCGCACGACGAAGGCGATGTCGCCGAGCCGCGTCGCCGGGTCGAGGTCGTAGCGCGCCATGCCGATCACCTCCTCGGTGTCGGGCAGGCACACCACGAGGCCCATGTTCTGCTCGTAGTCGAGGTCCACCAGCTCGCGGATCTCCTCGCTTGGGTGGGTGCGCTTGTGGCAGAGGAAGCGGCGGTAGACGCTCTCGTCGCTGAGGCGGTAGAGGAGATCCTGCAGCGCCTTCTCGTCGGAGAGCGCGACGGGCCGCACGCGCAGGTCGATCTCGCGGTCGGGCTCGCGGTCGGGCTCGCGGTCGGGCTCGCGGTCGGGCTCGCGGTCGGGCAGCCGCTCGATGCGCGCCTCCTTCCACGGGCAGATCGCGCGCGAGGCCTGCTGGTCGGGGAACACGTAGTGGCGGTGCTTCGCCGCGTCCATCAGCTCGCTGCGGTAGTCGGGGTGGGCGATCCCGATGAGCGCGGTGGCGCGCTCGCGGATGTTGCGGCCCCACAGGTCGGCGACGCCGTACTCGGTGACCACCCAGCGCACGTCGCCGCGGCTCGTCACCACGCCCGCGCCCTGCTCGAGCGCCGGTACGATGCGGCTGACGATGCCCGCCTTCTTCGGGTTGGCCGTCGAGCGCAGCGCGAGGATCGCCTTGCCGCCGCGGCTGCGGGCCGCGCCGCGAATGAAGTCCACCTGCCCCCCGATGCCGGAGAAGAAGCGCCCGCCCACCGAGTCGGCCGCGACCTGTCCGGTGAGGTCGATCGCCACCGCGGAGTTGATGCTGACCATGTTGTCGTGGCGCGAGATCACCGCCGGGTCGTTGGTGAACTCGGACGGGCGCAGCTCGATGCCGGGGTGGTCGTGCACCCACTCGTAGAGCGCGCGCGACCCCATCACGAAGGAGGTGACCATCTTGCCGGGGAGGAGCGTCTTCCTGCGCCCGGTGATCACGCCCGCCTCGGCCAGCTTCATCACGCCGTCGGAGAGCATCTCGGTGTGCACGCCGAGGTCGCGGCGATTGGCGAGCGAGGCGAGCACCGCGTCGGGGATCTCGCCGATGCCGGTCTGGAGCGTCGCCCCGTCGGGGATCAGCGTGGCGACGTTGTGGCCGATCGCCTTGGCGACCTCGTCCGGCGTCCCCGGGAGCCGCTCGGGGAGCGGCGCGTCGACGGGGATCAGCCGCGCGATCCGCGACACGTGGAGGAACGAGTCGCCGAGCGTGCGCGGCATGCGCGGGTTCACCTCGGCGAGCACCAGATCGGCGCAGTCGACGGCGGCGCGCACGACGTCCACCGAGACGCCCAGGCTCGCGTATCCGTGCGCGTCGGGCGGCGACACCTGCACCAGCGCCACGTCGATGCGGACCCGGCGCGAGCGGATCAGCGCCGGGATCTCGTGCAGGAAGACCGGCAGGTAGTCGGCGCGCCCGTCGAGGATCGCCTCGCGCACGTTGGGGCCGATGAAGAAGGCGGTGTGGCGGAAGCGCTGCTGCAGGTCGCGCCGCACGTAGGGCGCGGGACCCAGCGTGAGCAGGTGCACGATCTCGTTGTCGGCCAGATGCTCGCCGTGCGAGACCATCGCCTCGACGAGCGAGGAGGGCTCGGCGGCGCCCGACCCGATGAGGATCCGGCGGCCGGGACGGATCAGGCGAACGGCTTCTTCGGCCGTGGAGAGCTTCTGCGCAAACCTCGTCTGCCAGGCGGAGTCCATCGAGGCCACCATGTAGCACAACGGCCTGCTAGAGTCGGCACGATGAACGTCCTTGGATTGAATTTCAGCAACGACGCCGCCGCGGCGATGGTGGTCAATGGCGCCGTCGCAATGGCGGTGCAGGAGGAGCGCTTCACCCGGGTCAAGCACTGGAGCGGATTCCCCGAGCGGGCGATGGGCGCCTGCCTGTCCGCCGCGGGCGTGCGCCTCGACGACCTCGACGCGATCGCCTTCTTCTGGAATCCGGGAGTGCACGCCGCCGTCGCCAACGCCCGGATGTCGAGCCAGCCGCGGCACCACCTCGAATACCTCTATGACGTGCCCAATCACCTGCTCCCCCGGCTGGCGGCGCGTCCGGCGATGACCGAGCAGGTGTTCCACCTGGAGAGCGGGAAACGGCTCCCCATCTATTACATCACCCATCACCTCGCCCACGCGGCGGGCGCGCTGTTCGGGTCGCCGCACGACGAGGCCGCCATCCTCACCGTCGACGGCTACGGCGAGCGCGACTGCGCGGTGATCTGGCGTGGTCGCGGCGCCTCGTTCGAGCGGCTGTGGACCCAGGAGTTCCCCCACTCCCTGGGATCCTTTTACGCCGCATTCACCCAGTTCCTCGGATTCAAGGCCAACTCCGGGGAAGGCAAGTTGATGGGCCTCGCCTCCTATGGAAAGCCGGTATTCGAGGAGGCGATCTGGAAGACCATCGCGCTGACTCCCGACGGCTTCGAGCTCGATCTCTCCTATTATTCGTTCTTCATCGAGCGGGGCGCCCGCACTTCGCCCAAGCTTTTGGCGCTGCTCGGCGAGCCGCGCGCCCCGGAGTCGGAGATCACCGCCCGCCACCAGGACCTCGCGGCGAGCGTGCAGGCGGTGTTCGAGAAGGTGCTGCTCCACCTCGCCCGGCTGGCGCGCGACAAGACCGGATCGACCACGCTGTGCATGTCCGGCGGCGCCACGCTCAATTGCTCCGCGAACGGGCGATTGGTGCGCTCCGGCCTCTTTCAGCGCTATTTCTTCCCCCCCAATCCCGGCGACGCCGGCGCGGCGCTCGGCGCGGCGCTCTACGTCACCCATTGCCTGCTGGGGATTCCGCGCGGCGAGCCCAAGCTGCTGCTCGACGATCTCGGACCGTCCCACTCGGAGGACGAGATCCGGCAGACCCTCGCCCGCGGCGGGATCCGGTTCCACACCCCGTCGCAGCCGCACGAGGTGGCGGCGCGACTCCTCGCGCGCGGACGGATCGGCAGCGTCTACCGGGGGAGGGCCGAGTTCGGGCCGCGCGCGCTCGGCAACCGCAGCACCGTCGCCGACCCGCGCCCGGCGGAGATGAAGGAGCGCCTCAATGCGCGGGTGAAGTTCCGCGAGCCGTTCCGCCCCTTCGCCCCGTCGGTGCTCGATCACGCGGCGCCCGACTATTTCGAGGGCGCCACCTTTTCGCCCTTCATGCTGCGCGTCCACCAGACGAAGCCCGAGAAGCTGGCCGAGGCGCGCGCGGTGACCCACGTCGACGGCGGCGCGCGCGTGCAGACCGTGTCGCGCGCCCACAATCCCGCCTATTACGATTTGATCGACGCATTCCGCCGCGAGACGGGCACTCCCCTGTTGCTCAATACCTCCTTCAACGTGCGCGGCGAGCCCATCGTCAACTCGCCCTCCGACGCGGTGAAGTGCTATCTCACCACCGACATGGACTTCCTCCTCATCGGCGACTCGCTCCTCGTGCGGGACGACGCCCTGCTTTGATCCCGATCCGGCGCGCCGCCCTCGCCACCTTCGTCGCGGTGCTCGCCGTCGAGGTCGCGGCGCTGTGCCCCGGCCCGTGGTGGCTCGACTCGAGCGAGTTCGCCGCCGCCACCTTCACCCTCGGCGTGGCGCACCCGCCCGGGCACCCGGTGGCGCTTTTGTGGGGCAAGCTGTTCGCGCTCCTGCCGCTCGGACCGATCGCCTTTCGCGTCGGGCTCGGCCAGGCGGTGGCGGGCGCGCTCGGGGCGGCCTGCCTCGCGCTGCTCGGGGCGCGGCTCGCCCTGCGCCTCGTCGACGGCGTCGGCGAGGCGGCCGCGGCGCTGCTCGGCGCCGGCGGCGCGCTGCTCGTCTCGCTCGGCTTCGCGCTCGGCTTCCAGGCGGTGCGCCCCGAGGTCTACGCACTCAACACCGCGCTCTGCCTCGCCGCCTTCGCCGCGCTCGAGCGCTACGACGCGGGCGGCGATCGCCGGTGGCTCCTCCTCGGCGCGCTCGCCCTCGGGCTCGGCCTCGCCAACCACCACTACCTCACGCTGCTCGCGATCGCGCCGGTGCCGCTGCTCCTGTGGCGCGAGCGGGCGCGGCGACGGCTCGCGGCGACGGTGGCGGCCTGCTTCGCGGCGGGCGCGGTCGGCCTTTGCGCCTACCTCTACCTGCCGCTCCGCGCCGCGCGCCACCCGCTCGTGGACTGGGGCGCGCCGACGACGTGGAGCCGCTTCTTCTGGGTGGTCTCCGCGGCGCCGTTCCGGAAGTCGGTGCGCGCGCCCGAGGCCGGCGACGCCGACGTGATGGGCGCGCTCGTCGAGGCGCTGCACCCGATCGGCTTCCTGCTCGCCGCGCTCGGGCTCTACCTCCTCGTGCGGCGGCGCGAGACGCGGCGGATCGGCCTCGCGCTCGGCGCGGCGATCGCGCTCGGCGCCGGCGGCCGCGCGCTCCAGGGCTTCGATCCGGCCAACCCCGACGCGTACGGCTACCTCTCGCCGGCGATCGCGCTGCTGGCGGCGGCGGCATGCGCCGGCGCGGCGTTCCTCGTCGGACGGGTCGGGCGACCGCGGGCGCGGATCGCCGTCGCGACGCTGCTCGCCTTCGGTGGCGCGGCGGCCGGCGCGCTCTCCTTCCCGCGGATCGATCGCGCCCGCTTCTGGGACGTCGACGCGGTGATCGGCCGGACGCTCGCGCAGGCGCCGCCCCGCGCGTGGCTGCTCTCCACGCACTTCCAGACGGTCTTCGCGCTGTGGTACCTGCAGGCCGTCGAGGGGCGGCGGCCCGACGTCGCCCACGTCTGCACCCACCAGCTGCCGAACCCCGGCTACCGCGACGAGGCGCTCGCGCGCTTCTCCGACGAGCGCGGCTTCGCCGACGCGCTCGGCGATTCGAGCCCTCGCCTCGCGGGGCTGCTCGCCGCGGCGCCGCGCCGGCGGGCGCTCGTCGAGTTCGACATGGACACCGCGCCCGACCTCGCGGCGCGCCTGCAGCCCTACTCGCTCCTCGACGAGGTCGTCGCCGCCGCCGCGCGCGATCCGGCGGTGGCGGAGGCCGCCCGTCGCCGCCGCGCCGAGGCGGAGGAGGGCACGAGCGACGATCCCGAGACGCGGCGCAACCGGTTGTGGCGCGCCTTCCTCGGCCTCAACCTCGCGTGCCGCACCGGCGACCGCGCGCGCCTGGAGGAGGAGCGCTCCCGCGCCGCGCGCCTGCTGGGCGACGGCACGAGCCCGGAGATCGAGGCGCTGCTCGACGGCGACTGCCCGATCGCGGCGACGCGCTGAAGGCCCCCGCGTCGCTTCCGGGAGCGAAATGGGGTAAAAACCGCGCCATGGATCGACCGCAGCGGGAAGATCGTCTTCCCAACGGAAGCGCCGCAGGCGGGGGCTTTTGAGCGGTCGGCCATCCAAGGAAGAAAACGAACATGTCGATGAAGCGCTCGAAGCAACGTTCCTCCGGCTCCTCGCGGCACGACGACGAGCCCTCGTTCTTTTCGAAGCGCGGCGAGGCGGAGCCGGAGAAGAGCTGGGACGCCGACGTGGGGTCGCACGCCGACGGGGATTTCCAGCCCTACTCGCTCAAGTCGCACTTCGAGAAGGGCGCGCTGGTGATGCACCCGAAGTTCGGCAAGGGGATGGTGGTGGCGCTCCAGGGCGGCACCGTCGACGTGCTGTTCCAGGACGGCAAGAAGAAGCTCGGCCACGCGGCCACCTGATCGCGATGGCGCGGTCCATCGCGCCACGGTGAGTGGCAAGGCCGTTCGGATAAGGACTTTTCGTGGACGTGGACGTGGCCGTAGCCGACTTGTCCGACGGAAGAGGCCGGCTACGTTCACGGCCACGGGCGGAGCCTAAACGAACGGCATTGCGGTGAGTGGGGAGGAGAGGCCATGCCGCCGTCGTCCAGCATAACGGAGGCACTCCGCCCGGCGGTGACCCCGCTCTTGGCGGCGCTGCCGTCGACCGTGCCGTTCGTGGCGCCCGACGCGCTGGAACGCCGGAGCGGCCGCCCGCTTGCCCTTCGGCTCGGCGCGAACGAGTCGAGCTTCGGCACCTCGCCGAAGGCGCTCGCGGCGATGCGTGACGCCATCGCGCGCGCCGCCTGGTACGGCGACCCCGAGACCTTCGCGCTGCGCGCCCGCCTCGCCGCGCGGCTGCGCGTCCGGCCGTCGAACCTCGCCGTCGGCGCCGGCGTCGACGATCTCCTCGGGCTGGTGGTGCGCTGCTTCGTCTCGCCCGGCGATCCGGTGGTCATGTCGCGCGGCGGCTACCCGACCTTCGCGTACCACGTCGCCGGCTTCGGCGGCGTGCTGCACACGGTGCCCTACCGCGACGACCGCAACGACCTCGACGGGCTCGCCGAGGCGGCGCGGCGTCACGGCGCGCGCCTGTGCTACCTCTCGAACCCGGACAACCCGAGCGGCAGCTGGCACTCCGGCGACGACGTGCGCGCGTTCCTCGACCGCCTGCCCCCCGGCTGCCTGCTGCTCCTCGACGAGGCCTACCTCGAGTTCGGCCCCGACGGCACCGCCCCGTCGCTGGCTGCCGACGATCCGCGCGTGGTCCGCACGCGCACCTTCTCCAAGCTCTACGGGATGGCCGGGGCGCGGATCGGCTACGCCATCGCCGACGAAACGATGGTTGCCACCTTCGACAAGGTGCGTCACCACTTCGGGGTGAATGCGATCGCACAAGCCGGCGCGCTGGCCGCGCTCGACGACGCCGAGCACGTCGCGCGGACCCTCTCCGCTGTAGCGGAGGGCCGCCGCGATTACGGAATGCTGGGCGCCGCGATCGGCATGCCGACGCTGCCCTCGGGAACGAACTTCGTCTGCTTCGACGCCGGCGGGGCGGCCCGGGCGCGCGCCCTGGTCGCGCTGCTCCTCGAGCACGGCGTGTTCATCCGCATGCCCGGCGCGCCGCCGCTCGATCGTTGCGTGCGGATCACGGTTGGCACCGCCCCCGAGCGTGCCGAACTCTCCTCCCTGCTCCGCCGCCTCCACGCCGAGGGCGCGCTGGCGGCGCTCGACAACCATAGCCCTCGAGGGTGACCCAATGAGCGAACGGAACGTCCTGCCCACAGGCCCGTACCCGATCGAGCGTCTCGATCAGGCGGCCGTCTCCACCTACTTCGGCTGCAACACCTTCTCGTGGCGGGTGATGCAGGAGCGGCTGCCGAAGGAGATCTTCAAGGCGCTCCGCAAGACCATCAAGAAGAACGAGCGCCTCGGCGGCGACGTCGCGCAGGCCGTCGCGCAGGCGATGAAGGACTGGGCGATCGAGCGCGGCGCGACGCACTTCACGCACTGGTTCCAGCCGATGACCGGGCTCACCGCCGAGAAGCACGACGCCTTCATCGGTTGGGACGAGCGCGGCGGCGTGATCGAGGGCTTCTCGGGGAGCCAGCTGATCCAGGGCGAGCCCGACGCCAGCTCGTTCCCGTCGGGCGGCCTGCGCGCGACCTTCGAGGCGCGCGGCTACACCGCGTGGGACCCGGCCTCGCCGGCGTTCATCATGGAGGGACCGAGCGGCAAGACGCTCTGCATCCCGACGGCGTTCATCGGCTATCACGGCGACGCGCTCGACCACAAGGTGCCGCTGCTGCGCTCGATGGACTACGTGTCCAAGCAGGCGGAGGGCGCGCTCAGGCTGTTCGGCGTCGAGAGCGGGCACGTCATCGCGCAGTGCGGCCCCGAGCAGGAGTACTTCCTCATCGACGCGCAGCTCTACCAGGAGCGCCCCGACCTGATGCTCGCCGGGCGCACGCTCCAGGGCGCCAAGCCGCCCAAGGGCCAGGAGCTGGAGGACCATTACTTCGGGTCGATCAAGCGCCGCATCCTCGCCTTCATGCAGGACGCCGAGGTGGAGCTGTACAAGCTCGGCATCCCGGCCAAGACGCGCCACAACGAGGTGGCGCCGAACCAGTTCGAGATCGCGCCGATCTACGAGCCGGCGAACGTGGCGGCCGACCACAACCAGCTCCTCATGGAGGTGCTGCGCACCGTCGGTGAGCGGCACGGCCTCGCGGTGCTGCTGCACGAGAAGCCGTTCGCCGGCATCAACGGCTCGGGCAAGCACAACAACTGGAGCCTCGCGACCGAAGATGGCCAGAACCTCCTCGACCCCGGCCACACCCCGCAGGAGAACCTGCAGTTCCTCTTCTTCCTCGCGGCGGTGATGAAGGGCGTGCAGCGCCACGGCGACCTCCTCCGCGCGGCGATCGCGTCGGCGGGCAACGACCACCGCCTCGGCGCGAACGAGGCGCCGCCGGCGATCATGTCGATCTTCCTCGGCGGCGAGCTGACCCGGATCGTCGAGGCGATCGGGCGCGGCGAGCTGGCCGACGCCTCGGAGCGCCAGATCCTCGACCTCGGGATCTCCAAGCTGCCGCTGCTCGCCAAGGACGCCACCGACCGCAACCGCACCAGCCCGTTCGCCTTCACGGGCAACAAGTTCGAGTTCCGCGCCGTCGGGGCGAGCCAGGCGATCGCGGTGCCGCTCACCGTGCTGAACGCCGCCGTCGGCGAGGCGCTCGGCGGGCTGACCGCCGCGGTGGAGGCGGAGCAGAAGAGCGGCAAGGAGCTGCGCGTCGCCGTGCTGGCGGCCGTGCGGGCCACCATCAATGAAACGGGGGCCGTCCGTTTCGACGGAAACAACTACTCGCCCGAGTGGCCGATCGAGGCGGACCGGCGCGGCCTGCCGCACGCGCGGAACACCGTCGAGGCGCTCCACACCTGGGAGCTGCCGCGGGTGCGCGACCTGTTCGTCAAGTCCGGCATCCTCTCCAAGGAGGAGCTGGAGGCGCGCATCCACGTGCGCCACGAGCAGTACGCCAAGACGATCAACATCGAGGCGCAGCTGCTCCGGGAGATCGCCGAGCAGAAGATCCTTCCGGCGGCGACGCGCGACCTGTCGGTGCGCGCCGAGGCGATCGCGCGCCTGAAGGCGGTGGGGATCGAGCCCGCCGACACGATGCACACGGTGCTGCGCGAGCAGGCGGCGCGGGTCGGCGTCGCCTACGGGCGGCTCGACGGGCTGCGCGCGGCGCTCGCCGAGGCCGACGGCAACAGGGAGCTGCATGCGCAGACGGCGGCGTTCGGCGGCCCGGTGATGGCGGCGCAGCTGGCGCTCCGCGAGTCGCTCGACGCGATCGAGGAGCACTGCAACGAGTACTACTGGCCGCTGCCGAAGTACCGCGAGCTGCTCGCCCCGATGATCTGATCGCCCCGCCTTCGATATCCCACCCGGCCGGCCGGCAGGGTGGGGCTTCCCCTCCAATGGAAAGGCAATACCGTCCCCATCCATCTTCGGTACAGTGCCGCAATGCGCTCGCTCCTCGCCGCATTCGCACTGCTCGCCGCCTTCGCTCCCGCCGCTCGCGCCGACGGTTGCTACCTCTGCGATGCCCCCGGCGCCTACGTGCGCTTCAAGGGCGAGGACACCTGGGACAAGCGCCACAAGGCCGAGGCGTGCGGGTGCAAGGTGCAGGGGACGACGTCGCGCTGCGATGCAGCAAACCAGAAGATCCTCTGCTCGGTGGCGATCGCGCCGTCGACGGGGGCGCGGCCGGCTTCGCGGTAGAGCGCTACGCCATCCCCCACCGCCGGCGCAGCGTCCAGTCGGCCGAGAGCAGCAGGGCTGCCGCGAGGAGCGAGAGCCAGGTCGACCACAGCTCGACGTCGCGGTGGCGGTCGACCCGCACCACCTCGGGCTCGTGGAACGACAGGCCGGCGAGCGAGCCGTGCGGGCCGATGAAGCTGCCGCCCGTGGCGTCGGCGACCGAGCGCAGGAGATCGTCGCGCGCCTCGGCGTCCTCCAGCTCGCGCCCGCCGCCGCGCACCAGGAAGACCTCGTCGTCCTGCATCGCCGCCTGCAGCGCGGAGCCGTTCGGCGCGTCGCCGCGCCCCTGGTTCGCGCGCGCGGTCACCCGGTAGCCGCCCGGCGGCAGCGGCGGCAGCTCGGTGTCCGCCTCGCCGTTCTCGTCGGTGCGCAGGGTCAGGTGCGTGCCGCTCAACCCGGGGACGGCGCCGCCGCCCACGCGCGCGACGGCGAGCGCGATCTCCACGTCGCGCGCCGGGCGGTAGTCGGGCGTCCGCGCGCGCACGGTGATCCGCACCTTCTCGCCGCGCGGGTACTCCGGCTGATCGGTCTCGACGCGCAGGAAGCGCAGCTCCGGGTCGCGGATCAGCCAGCGGATCGCGTTCTCCCAGAAGCGCTGGTAGGCGCGCCCGCGCTCGCCGTCGTCGTCATCGCCTCCCGCGGCGCCGAAGCCCCACCGCCACGACGAGTCGGCGGCCAGGGCGAGGGAGCGCCCCTTGCCCGCCTCGCCGACGGTGAGCACGGCGAGCGGCTTGCCGTCGGGACCCTTCAGGTACGGGTGCACGCCGAGCACGGTGGCGCCGGGGCGTGGGCGGCCGACGAGGTTGCAGCCCTCGAGCGGCGGCAGCGCGGCCCAGCGCGCCGCATTCTCGCGCGCCTCGAGGCGCAGCGAGGTGATCGGGTGGCTCGTCCCCGCCGGCGTGATCTGGAGCGGGAACGGATCGAGGTTCACGTTCGTCTCGCCGAGGCCGTTGTCGTCGAGCAGCTCGACGGGGAGCACGTCGGCGACCGCGGTGCGCGCGTAGCCGCCCGACGAGAACGACAGGTCGCCGCCCAGCATCGCCAGCCCGCCGCCCTCCTCGACGTAGGCCTTGATCTCGTCGAGGTAGACGCCGATCCCGTAGGGCTCGAAGTTGAAGTTCTGGAGGAACACCACGTCGAACGAGCGCAGCTGCTCCCGGAACAGCTCCTCGGTGGGGAAGGGGATGAGCGACATTTCGTCGGGCGAGACCGCCTCCACGTCCGTCGGCGTGCGGAGGATGAAGAAGGAGATGAGGTCGATGTTCGGGTCGTGCTTGAGCAGGCCGCGCAGAAAGCGCTCGTCCCACGACGGGCGGCCCGCCACCTGGAGCACGCGGATCTTGTCGCGGATCACCTTGAGCATGAAGGTGCGCGCGTTGTTGCCGGGGATCGCCTCGCCGTCGAGCACCGGCGCCGAAATCTCGTAGAGGTACTTGCCGACGCGATCGGGCGTGAACTCGAAGACGATCTTCTGATCGGGGTGCTCGGGATCGATCGTCACGTCCACCGTCTTGACCGGCTGGCCGTCGCGCTTGAGGGTCACCGGCACGCGCCGGCCCGCCCAGCCCGCCGGCCCCGCGCCGACGGCGCGCACCACCGCCTCCACCTTCACGGCGTTGCGGGCGAAGGCGAAGTCGTCGGCGAGGACGCGGGCGATCGCCAGGTCGCGCAGCCCGGCCTTCCCCGTCCACACCGTGTGCACCGGCGTGTCGAGCGCGCGCAGGAAGTCGCGCGCCTCGTTGTCCAGCTCGCCGTTGGCGAGCGCCTCGCCGAGGCGGCCGTTGTCCACGCCGTCGGAGATCACCACGACGCCGGCCAGGTCGCGTCCCTGGTAGCGCGAGCGCAGCGCCGAGAGCGCCTCGCGAATGCGGGTGGCGTCGGCGTTCGACGGCGCCCCGGCTGGGAGCGAGAGCGCCTCCTGCGCGCTCGGCGTCAGCGTCGAGCCGAAGGTGTAGAAGTCGAGCCGGTGGTCCTTGCGCCACGAATCGAAGGCCGGCGCCGATGAGGCGACGATCCGCGCCGCGCGCTGCGCCCGCGTCGGCTCGCCCGGCTGCTCGGCGAGGCCCATCGACTCCGAGGCATCCACCAGGACCGCCACCCGGTTGGGCAGCCGCGTGACGTTCTCGAGCTGCACCGCCGGCTGGAGGAACAGCACGAGCGCGGCGACGGTGGCGCCGGCGCGCAGCCCGATGACGGTCCACCGACGGGCCGGGCGCTTCTCGCGCCGCGCGCCGAGCGCGCCGAGCGCGATGATCGCGACCGCCGCGGCCACGCCGAGCCCGACGCCGAGCCGACCCCACGGCGCCTGGAGCGCGAGGTGCCACTCGTCGAAGCCCTGGGGGATCACGCGCGCGGCTCCCCGGTCACGGCTGCCACCGCCGCCGTCGCAGGATGAACGGCACGTGGACCTGATCCGACTTGTAGTCGAGGCAGGTGGCGTACATCGCGAGGTTCACGCCGAGCCGGAAGGCGCGCTCCCGCTGCGCGTCGCCGCCCGGGAAGACCTCGTGCTCCCACTGCCCGAAGTTGTCGCGCGCCCACGCCCCGGCGAGGTCGTTCTGGCAGTAGACCAGCGCGGCGCGCCCGTCGTGGAGCACCGCCTCGAGGTACGGCACCGCCGCCACGCGGCCCGCGGCGTCGTGGAGCAGGTAGAACGACTTGTAGACGACGTGATCCTCCGGCAGCCGGGCCAGCGGCTCCGTCGGAAACACGCGAGCGGTGAGATCGCGCACCGAGCGATCGAAGCCGCCGCCCGGGTGGCCGTCGGCGGCGTCGATCACCAGGAAGCCGCCGGCCTGCAGGTGCCGCCGCAGCCGCGCCACCTCGTCGTCGGAAAAAGGCGGGAACGCGCTGTCGTCGGCGAGGTAGAGGAACGGCCAGCGGTGCAGCTCGGGATCGGTGAGGCGCAGCTCCACCGGCTCGAAGCGCACGTCGATCGCGGTGCGCTTGTCGACCTCCCACAGCAGCCGTCGCAGCGCCGACGGGCGCGGCTGCCAGTTGCCGCCGGAGTACTGGATCTGGGCGATGGCGAACTTGTCGCGATCGCCCATCGCGCGGGCGCGCGGCGCGAGGGCGGCGGCCACCAGGCCGGCCGCGCCACCGAGGAAGCGGCGGCGGTTCATGGCGCGGAAAGCTCCCGGCACGCGGCCACCTCGCGCGTCGCCCGCGGGTCGCCCTTGCCCGCCCAGATCTCGCCGAGCCCGCAGTGCGGCGACGGGTCGAAGGGGTTGATCCGGATCGCCGCCTCGAAGTAGCCGGCCGCCTTGTCGCGGTTGCCCTTCTTGAGGTACGCCTCGCCCAGCAGCGCCACCGGCGCCGCGAGATCGGGGTTGAGCGCGGCCGACGGCTCGGCGGCCGCGATCGCCTTGTCGGGGTCGCCCAGCTCGAGCCAGGTGCGCGCCAGCTTGTTCGCCACCGCCGGGTGGCCCGCGCCGACGAGCGCCTCCGCCTTGCCGTACTCGACGGTGGCCGGCCCGAGGCGCCCCGCCTTGCGCAGCATGCCGCCCAGCCGCGCGAAGCCCTGCGCGCGCTTCTCCGTGATCTCCTGCGAGTCGTCCTCGTCCTCCTTTTTCGCACCGTCGCCCCGCGCCTTCACGAACTTCAGCGACGAGGGCACGAGGCCGGGGTGGGTGCGCAGCTTCTTCACCTTGAGCCACGCCTTCCAGCCGCGCACGAACTCCTCGAAGCCCTCGCCGAGCACCTCGGCGACGGCGCCGGCGTCGCCCTTGCCGTCGCGCATCCGCGCCACCACCGCGCGCACGCCCTGCCAGCCCTGCCGCTCGTGGAGGTACTCGACGACGCTGAAGACCTCGGCGAAGGCGAGCGCGGTGTCGGCCTGCGACGGCAGCTTGGCCATCGAGGGGTACATCTCGTCGAAGGTGATGAGGCGCCGCCCCTTGCCGAGCGCGGTGGCCAGGAGGTGCTCCATCGTCGGCGTGAGCCCCGCGTCGTCGGCCACGCGCCACCGCCGCTCCTCGAACTTCGCCAGCCCCTCGTGAAACCAGATCGGCACCGTGTTGTAGGACGAGCGCGAGACGACGAAGTGCGTGTACTCGTGCGCCAGCGTGTCGAGCCACGGGTAGCCGCGGGCGAGCGCGCGCGGCGACACGATCATCAGCCGGTTGAACTTGCAGAGCGCGATCGTTCCCGAGGTCTCGATCTCCTTTAGCGTCAGCGTCGAGACCTTCGCCAGGTCGGCCACCTCGGGGAAGATCTCCACCCGCACCGGCTCGGTCGGCGCGTCGCCGAAGTCGTGCTCGCCGATCTCCTTGTAGGCCGCCTCGAGCGCCTCGGCGGCGTACGGCACGAGCAGCGCGTCGCGCCCCGGCGCGTGGCGGATCACGAAGTGGCCGCCCGGCGAGCGCTCCTCCACGAAGCCGCGCGTCGTCTCGGCGGTGGCGACGGCCAGCTCGCGCCCGGCGCGCCACTCATCGACGGAGATCCCCAGCCGCGCACTCGGGCCCTGGAGCAGCCGGTTTCGGCCGGCCTGGCCCTCGACGCGATCGATGGCCTCCTGGTAGCGGGCCGCCGCGCCGCCGTAGTCGCCCTCGAGGAAGCGGAGGTTGGCGTCGAGCGCGATCACCTCCGGGTCGTCGCGGCGCGATTGCAGCAGCGGCGCCGCCTCGTGCACCGCCTCGGCGATGCGCCACTGCTCGACGAGGCGCTCGGCGTGGGCGGTGGGGTGGTCGCCCCAGGCGGGGACACTCAGCAGCAACGTCACGATTCCCAGCGCGCGAACCGTCGCTCGTGCCCCTGCGCGTGCACGCTCCCCGATCGAGGAGCGCCGGCGACGATGGGACCTCATCGCACCAGCTCCTCGTAGTACCGCTTCACCTGCTCCTTGTAGTCCGCCGGGGCCTCGCGCTTCATCGCGTCGAGCAGGTCCTGGCGGAGCTCGCGCGGGCCGCGGACCTCGTCGGCGCCGGGGATCTTCACCGTCTCGCGCGCGCCCGCGCCGGCGCCGCCCTCCTGGC
>JAJXSP010000083.1 GCA_021784515.1 Myxococcales bacterium
CTCGCGCTCCAGCTCGACCTCGCCGCCCGCGCGCAGCGCCTCGTGCAGCGCGCGCACCGACGGCAGGCGCACCTCCGCCACCGCGCGCGGCGCACCGGCCGGCAGCGCGAGCAGCGTCACGACGAGGAGGAGCATTCGGGGGCGGGAGGGCGCGCGCGAGGGAGCTACTTCAGCGTCAACATCGTCTTGGCGTAGACCTCTTCCCTGCCGCCGATGAGGCGCGTGATCTCGACGAGGTACTTCGTCCCCGCCTTGAGCCCCTGCTCGGGCGACACCGTCACCGACGTCATCAGGATCTTCGCGTTGGCCCTGGTGGTGATCGGAAACGCGTTCACCGGCTCCTTGTCCTTCGAGCCCGGGTCGTAGAAGACCAGGTTGACCTCGTCGGCGCCCGCCTCCTTCTTGAGGTAGGCGATGACGTACATCGTCCACCCGTCGACGCCCTTGCTGAGCGTGTCCTTCGACGCCTTCTTGACGTCCTTGTCGAACGTCTTCGCGTTGTAGGTCACCTCGTGGTCGGCGACGATCAGGGTGCCGGCGGGAGCGGCCCCCGCCGTCGAGACGAAGGAGAGGGCACCCATCACCACCGCCAGCTGCAACGAGCGTCGAGCGAACATCGCGGACCTCCGGTCAGGACTCGGCTGAAGTGTAGTCCCGCGCCGACGGACGTCCCCAGAAACTTGACAGGGGCTCACCCGTTCAGTACCTTGCAATCCGTTCAGTATTCTCGACGGAGGAGGCCCGCGGTGACGCTGCATCTCGACGAGGACAAAGAGCCGCTGACCGATCGCCAGAAGCAGGTGCTCGAGTTCATCGGGCGATCGATCGAGCGGCGCGGCTACCCGCCGACGCTGCGCGAGATCGGCGAGCACATGGGCATCCGCTCGACCAACGGGGTCAACGATCACCTGAAGGCGCTCGAGAAGAAGGGCTACCTCGAGCGCGAGGACCTGAAGTCGCGCGCGCTGCGCCCGGTGGATCCCTCGGGCGGCGGCGCCACCGCAGTGCGCGAGCGCTTCGTCGACGTGCCGCTCCTCGGGAAGGTGGCCGCCGGGCAGCCGATCCTCGCCATCGAGCAGGCCGAGGACACCGTGCGCGTCGACCGCTTCTTCCTCGGGCGGCCGGGCACGAGCGGCGGCGAGCGCCCGGTGTTCGCGCTCCGCGTCGTCGGCCAGTCGATGATCGACGCGGGGATCTTCGACGGCGACTTCATCTTCGTGCGGAAGCAGGCCGACGCGCGGCGCGGCGAGATCGTGGTGGCGATGATCGACGGCGAGGCGACGGTGAAGTACTACCACCCCGAGGGCGACTCGATCGTCTTCCGCCCCGCCAACTCCGCGATGCGCCCGATCGTGGTGCGCCGTCGCGACTGGAAATCGGTCGATCTGCTCGGCGTGGTGATCGGCGTCTACCGGAAGCTGCGCTGACCCACCCCACGCAGAGGAGGCGGGCGAGGCGCGAAAGAGCTGCGTTCCTGCCGATGGGAGCGGGGGTGGAAGTCGCCAAAGTCGGCTGCTAGATTACCTGTCGTGCGGCGAGGCCGCTTCCGCTGGAAGGTGTTCGCCATCGCCGCCGTGTGCGCGGCGTTTGCACACTATTATCTGCTCATCCCGCTGCTGCTCGCGCCGCTCCTCGAGAAGCACGAGGCGCCGATGGAGGTGGCCTACTTCGGCGACGACACGCCGTCGGAGGAGGCCACTCCGGCGATCATCCCGCCGCCCGACGAGACGAAGCCCGACGAGGCGAAGCCGGAGAAGCCCGATCGGAAGGAGAAGCCGGTCGCGGAGAAGCCGAAGCCCGACGAGAAGAAGCCCGACGAGCAGAAGAAGGCGCCCGAGGTGGCGAAGGTCGAGCCGCCCAAGCCGAAGCCCGTCGAGATGGTGAAGGCCCCGCCGCCTCCTCCTCCGCCGCCTCCTCCTCCGCCGATCGACCGGCGGATGAAGATGGTCGATCAGGACCGCCCCAACGAGGAGCCCGACAACCCCGACGCGCACTACCTCGCGCAGAAGAACCACCGCGCGAAGGAGGAGACGCGCTCGAACAACAGCAACCTCGTGCGCACCGTGCCGGGCGAGGCAGCCCCGCCGCCGTCGGAGCAGTCGGAAAACAAAGGGCCCGACGTGGGCGAGAAGGACCGCAAGATCGCCGAGCTGGAGGACCGGAAGGGAAAGCCGCACGAGATCGTCCGCGGCAACCCGCAGCCGGGTGACAGCGGCAGCGCGTCGAAGAGCGGCCGCCCCGGCGTGCTCTCGATGCGCAACCTCACGCCTCGCGCCGCCGAGAAGGTGGACGGCGTGCGCCCGCGCGAGGGGCTGGAGCTGGTGCAGCCGGGGCCGGGGGAGCTGCCGATGGCGCGGGTCGGCGACGGCGGCGAGCGGCAGCAGGCCAAGAAGCGCGGCGCGCCGGGCGTGAGGCTCCAGCTCGACGCGCACGACTACGATCGCATCGAGGGCGAGGCGGTTGCTGCAGCGCAGCGACACGATGGCGCGCTCGCCGAGCGCTCGCACCAGCAGGGCCACTGGGACAAGGTGCAGCGCAAGCTCGCGATGATGCGCTCGTCGCTGGAGAACTTCACGCCCGAGGTCAAGCCGGGCAACCAGGCAGAGCTGGGGACGCGCGCGCATCCCTTCGCGGCGTACATCGCCACGATGCACCGCAGCATCCACAAGCTGTGGGCGTTCGGCTTCCTCGCCGACCTCGACGGCAAGCCGTCCTCGAGCGAGTTCAACGACATGGAGCTGTGGACGCAGCTCGAGATCGTGCTGAAGGGCGACGGCGAGGTGGAGAAGGTGACGATCGTCCGCCCGTCGGGCAACGGGGCGTTCGACGCGGCGGCGATGGACACGGTGATGTCGTCGTCGCCGTTCCCGACGCCGCCCGACGCGATCAAGAGCGCCAACGGCAAGGTCTACCTCGACTGGCGCTTCCACCGCGACGATCGGCAGTGCGGCACCTTCGGCGTCGATCCGCACATCCTCACCACCGTCGGCGAGAACAAGGACCACGACATCCGCGACGTGGGCCGCCCGCCGGCGGTCGCGCCGCCGCGCGTGCTGCGACGCAACGATCCCCCGACCGGCGGCGGCGGGGCGCCGGTGGCCGCGAGCTCCGGCGCGCCCGAGGCGGCGGCCGAGGAGGCCGGCTCGGCCCCCGACGCGAACCACTTCCCCGAGGAGGCGAAGGACGCCGCGCAGGGCTGGTTCGGGGCCTGGGTGCGCGGCGACGCGAGCTGGCTCGCCGGCTGGAGCGCCGCCCCGTTCACCGCCGGCGGCGCGGTGGTGGCGAAGGACGGCGCGGCGGTGAAGAAGCTCTACGCCGACCTCCTCCGCGAGGCGCCCACCTCGCGCGAGGCGCGCAAGCTCGACCACGTGGAGTTCCTCACCCCGGGCGGGATGCGCGCGAAGATGGGCGGCCTGCCGCCGGGCGGCGAGGGCGACGGCTCGATGATGTTCGCCGTCGGAGACGCGGGGAGCGAGCACTTCGTGCTGTTCCTGAAGAAGAGCGACCAGGGCTGGCGGGTGTGCGGGATGGCGCGGTAGCTCGGTTTTCCCGTCGGTGCCGACCGCCTCGCTCCGCAGAGAGCGTCAGGTCGAGCGCATAGGACCGACGTATGCTCGTCGCATGGAATGGCTCAACTATCACCACCTCCTCTATTTCTGGGTCGTCGCCAAAGAGGGGAGCATCGTGCGGGCGAGCGAGGAGCTCCACCTCGCGCACCCCACGATCAGCGGCCAGATCCACCGCCTCGAGGAGGTCCTCGGCGAGAAGCTATTCACGCGCAAAGGGCGGAGCCTCGTGCTGACCGATTCGGGCCGAGTGGCGTTCCGCTATGCGGACGAGATCTTCTCCCTCGGCCGGGAGTTCCTCGACACCGTCAAGGGACGGACGAGCGGGCGGCAGATCCGGCTGGTGGTCGGTGTCTCGGACGTGCTCGCGAAGTCGATCGTTCACCGGATGCTGGAGCCGGCATTCCACCTCAAAGAGGATGTCCGCGTCATTTGTCGGGAGCACCGCTCCACCGAGGCGTTCATGGGCGACCTGGCGGCTCACACCGTGGACGTCGTCCTCTCGGACGCGCCCGCCGGCCCCGGCACCTCCGTGCGGGCATTCAGCCACCCACTGGGAGAGTGTGGACTGGTGTTCCTCGCGGCCCCGCCGCTCGCCAAAGCCTGTCGGCGCGGCTTCCCTCAATCGCTCGGCGGCATCCCGTTCCTCCTCCCGGGGAGCGATTCCACGCTCCGCCGCGCATTGAACGAGTGGTTCGACTCCCGCGGCATCCGGCCCAGGATCGTCGCCGAGCTGGATGACGCCGCGTTGGCGCAGATCCTCGGGGAGGCGGGGCTCGGCGTCTTCGCGGTGCCCGACGTGGTGGAGCAGGAAGTCCGGCGGCGCTACAAGGTGCAGCTCGTCGGTCGCACCCGGGAGATCCGGCAGCGCTTCTACGCGATCTCCGTGGAACGAAAGATCAGGCACCCGGCGGTCGCCGCCATCTGCGAGGTGGCGCGGAAGCACATCTTCGCCTGAAGCCGTTTCGATTCGAGACGCGTCGATTCATCCCGGACCCGCCTCGCGACGGGAGGGATCGATCGACACCTCTTCAGTGGCTCGCGTCGCCGGGGTGGTCCGTCGACACCTGTTCAGTCGCTTCCGTGCCCGTCGAGCCAGGCGAGGATGTCGCTGATGCTGCCGGTGGCGAGCGCCACGCACGTGTCGGCGGCGCCGTAATAGAGATGGATCGCGTCCCCGTCGAGGGTGTAGCCGCACGGGAAGACGACATTGCCGACGTCGCCCGCGCGCTCGTAGGGCGCCTCCGGCCCGAAGATCCACCCGTCGCCCCGGCGAATGCACTGCTCGGGCGCCTCTGTTGCGAACAGCGCCGCGCCGAGGCGATAAAGGCTGCCCGACGCCGTCTGTCGGACGCCGTGATAGAGCACCAGCCAGCCGCGGGGCGTCTCGATGGGGGGCGGCGACAGACCCACTTTGTTCGCGTCCCACCAGCCGCCCTTTCGGGCTGGAAGGGCGAGCTTGTGGTGGCCCCAATTGCGGAGGTCCGGCGAGCCCGAGACCCACATATGCGCCCCCGCGTCCGAGGTCATCGGGCGGTGAAGGAGCACGAAGTCGCCGCCGATTCGCCGCGGCAGGAGCGCCGCGTCCTTGTCGTCGGGCTGCATGACGAGGCCGAGGCGATCGAAGTGCCGGAAATCCTCGGTGAGCGCGAGCGCGACGCCCGGTCCCCCTTTGCTGAATGCCGTGTAGGCGACGGCGTATTTGCCGAGCTCCTCGACGAACGTGATGCGCGGATCCTCGATCCCCCAGAGCTCCTCGGGATGGTTCTCGGGGTCCGGCCACAATGTCGGTTGCTCGTCGATGACCCATCCGTCGACGCCGTTTTGCGAGCGCGCCGCACAGAGGTGCGACATCCCACGGCGGTCTTCGACGCGGCAGAGCAGGAGCGTGGTCCCGTCGCGCAGCCGGGTGGCGCCCGGATTGAAAACCGAGTGGACGGGATAGGGCCAATCCGACGCACGGAGGATCGGGTTGTTTGGGTGGCGTCGAAAAAGGGGTTCGTTGCGGCGCTTCTCGATCACGGCGCGGACTCCGGTGTGGGGGGGTGGACGGGTGCGATGGGCTCGACCGGCACGGCACGCTCGCATCGCCGGGCGGCGGTCACCTCCTCGAGCGCGAGGAGGAAGCAGAGCGTGGACTCGCCGCCCTGGTTCTCGTTGGCGCGGTCGGCGTGAAGTCCGTCCCGGCACCCGCCCGTCGTCGCGTCGTAGAGCGGGCGCCGGAGCGTGTTGTCGCCGAGGAACCAGCCGAACGCGCGGCGCGATTCGGCCGTCCACGGCCCCCTCGCCACCGCGCGGCGCGCCTCGAGGCAGGCCGACACCGTCGCGCAGGCCTCGACCGGCTGCTGGTCGAAGGAGGCGCGGGATCCGCCGCGAACGTAGAAGCCATTCGATCCCACGGGGACGAACGTGCCCTCGCTCGACGACTGGATCGTTTGGAGCCACCCGAGCGACTGCAATCCCGCGGTGATCATCTCCTCGTGCTTCATCGCGGAGCCGCAGGCGATGAGGGCTTGCGGGAGCCGCGCGTTCTCGTACGTCACGCGGTCCTCGAACCACGGCCACTCCCGTCGCCGCGTCCGACGGTACAGGTCGAGGAGGCGCTCGGCGACGGTGTCGCGCATCGACGCCACGCCGCCCTCGCCCGGGCGCGCGCGCAGGTATCCGGTGGCGCCCAGCAGCGCGAAGGCCCACGCGCGGGGGCTGGTGAACGCGGCGAGCGCGGGCAGCGCGGAGAGGAAGAGGCGTTCGGCGACGCTCCGCCGCCCCGAATCGAGGGAGCGCCCCACGACCGTCCCGAGCGCCCAGAGCGCGCGACCGTGGCTGTCCTCCGAGCCGGCCTCTTCGGTCCACCGCCGCGAGAACGACATGAAGTTCCGAAAGCGGCCGAGGCGGGGGTTGAACGCGTGGCAGACGAACGCCAGGTAGCGGGACGCGAGGGCGCGCACCTGCGCCGGCGGCACGGCGCTCGCGCTCTCGAGGCGCGTCATCAACAGGAGCGCACGGGCGTTGTCGTCGAGGCAGTAGCCTTCGTCGTAGCGCGGGACGTTGAAGCAGGCGTGCTGGAGCAGCCCGGTGTCGTCCGTCATCAGTCGAAGGTGATCGAGGTTGATCCCGGGGAGGTCGTCGGGCGGGTTGGCGTGCGCCGCCCCGTTGGCCCCCTCCGCACGCTCGAGCGGCGCCCGGGCGTGGAGCACGGCGCCGAGGCGCTTCCCGTGCTCGCCGCGCGCCCGCGCGAAGCTCGCGAGGTAGCTGCGCGCTACCTCCGGCCAGAGCATTCCGCGGCCGAAGGCGCGCGCCCTCTCGCACTGGGCGACCCTCTTCGGCTCGTCGTCGAAGAGCTCGACCACCGCCCGCGCGATCGCGGCCGCGTCCCGGAACGGCACGAGGGTCCCGCGCCCATCGGCGAGGAGCTCGCGGGCGTACCAATACGGCGTCGAGACGACGGCCTTGCCCGCCCCGATCGCGTAGGCCAGGGTGCCCGACGTGATCTGCTCGGGCTTGAGGTAGGGCGTGATGTAGACGTCCGCCGCGCCGAGGAAACAGGCGAGCTCCTCGCGGCTCACGAAGCGATTGTGGAAGATCACGCTCCGCGCCACGCCGAGCTCGCGCGCCCGCGCCTCCAGCATCCGGCGATAGCGCTCCCCGTCGTGCTCCTTCACATGAGGGTGGGTGGCGCCGAGCACGACGTAGACCGTGTGGGGATGGCGCTCGAGGATCGCGGGCAGCGCGTCCACGACGTGCTCGAGGCCCTTGTCGGGGGAGAGCAGCCCGAAGGTGAGGATCGTCGCCTTGCCCTCGACGCCCAGCCGACCGCGGCCGGCGGGGGATGGGCGCAGGCTCGGGATGCCGTGCGGGATGAGATCGATCTTGCTCTCCGGCACGCCGTGGACGTCGCGCAGGAGCGACGCGCCGAGCGTGCTCATGACCACCACGCGCGACGAGAGCCGGGTCAGCTCGTCCATCGTGCCGCGTTGCACGGGATCGGGATCGGCCAGCACGGTGTGGAGCGTCGTCACGATCGGCATCCGCAGCTCGCGGAGGAGCGCGAGCACGTGGCTGCCGGCCGGGCCGCCGAAGATCCCGTATTCGTGCTGCACCGACACCACGTCGACGGCGCCGGCGTTGAGGAAGCTCGCCGCGTGGCGATAGGAAGCGGGATCCCCGTCGTCGACCTCGCACCGCACGCGCGCCGGGTAGGCGTGCCGGCGCCCCCCGTCATTCATCGCGAGCACGATGCACTCGAGCCCGGGGAACCCGGCCTCGATCGCGTCGCTGAGATCGGTCGTGAAGGTGGCGATGCCGCATTGCCGCGGCAGGTGATTGCCGAGCACCGCGATCCGGCGGATCGCGTCCGGGCCCGCCGCCCGAGCGAGGGTCCGCGTCACCGGCGACGCCACGGCGCTCAATCGTCCCTCCGAAGCTCGGCCTCGGGCTCCACGGTGCGCGCGCCCTCGTCGCGCCGCGTGACGCCCGGAGGCGCGACGGAGACTCGGTTCATGATCGCGCCCACGGTGCTCATCAGGTCTGCTCGCGGGTTAGCAATGCCTGCTTTCGGGATGAGTCTCGTCTGCATGGTCGTCTCTCCGGCTCAGGGCGCGGCCCTGCGCCTCGTCCCGGGATCAACATGGGTCGCCCCCGATGCGTCGACCATTAGGAAGTTGCGTTCCGACTCTTCGAAAAAACCGTCATGTCGCGGAGCGCGCCCGCGCCCCGCGGCGCCGCGGCTCTACCACGACGGACTTCCGCAGGCGGTCGCCCGCGCCGGTTGACCACCGACGGAGACGCTCGCGAGATGCGCGATCGCCACGACGGATGCTTCTCCGCGCGAGCGGGCGTTGGCGGGGGCGCAGGCCGAGGTCCTCGGCGACGAGCACGCGCCCCTCGAGCTTGCCGCGCGTGGTGGCCGCCACCACCGACGGCGGCTGCGGCTTCGTCAGAAATCGCCGGTGTCGTCGTAGCCGGGATCGCTGTACGTGAAGCCGTAGTCGTAATTGTCGTAATAGCCGGGATCGTAATAGCCGGGATCGACTGCGACGACGCCGCCGTCGCCGACGAAGTGCATCCGTATCTGGTAGACCCCGCTGAACCGGCTGAGCATGATTCCGCCGCCTTCCACCGACGACGGGTCGAGCTGCGGGACGATGGTGCCGAGCGAAAACTCGTGCTGGTCGCACTGCCCCCGCACCTCGACCTTCATTCCGCTCACGAAGGAGGCCTCGTCGGCGTCGAGGAGCGGTTCGTCCCACACCGGGTGGAACGTCGCCGGCGCCGTGCTGCTGGTCGCGCTGCCGCCGCCCGCTTCGACGGTGGCGAACACGTCGGGCTTCCCGCCTCCGGCGCACCAGGGCTTCCTTCCAGCGGCGGCGCCCACGATCTCCGCGTCGTCGAGGTACAGCAGGTAGCTCGACGACGAGTGCGAGCCGCCGCATCCCGCTCCGAGCAGCACGATCAAGGCGACTACGTGGCGCATCCCGAAACCATAGCAGGCGATCGACGGCATGGCAGCCTCCTTCCCTGCCGACCCGCCGTTCGACGAGCCTGGTCCGACGCTTCGTGCCCCGTCCGCGGGCGATCCTTGACCTGCATCAATCGCTGCCCACATCTTCCCCCACGCACGGCCTGATCCGCAGCGACGGCGGCCGCTACCGCACCACGCGTCGCTGGCAGGGCGCGATGGCTCGCGCGGCGCTGCGCCTGGTCAGTGCGGGCGAGAAGCGCGAAGACCTGCGCATCCCGATCGCGTCGGCGCTCGTCGAGTTGTACGGCGGCGATCACCCCACCGACGAGCTGGCCGATCTCGTGGAGGCATTCCTTCGCCTCGACGAGATGGTGCCCGCCGCGCGACCCGAAACTCCCTCCGTCCGGTAACACGCACGGCGCGTTGCGCGTCCCACTCCTTGCAACCTTTGCCGCCGTTTCCTCGTCTACCTCGCACCAGTCACTTTCCCGGCGAGGTTCCCGATGTCCGCGCGATCGAATGCCCTCCCGCTGCTCCTCGCGAGCGCCGCCCTCCTGACCGCCTGCAAGACCAACCACGGCCTGCCGATGGCTCCCGACTTCCCCGACGGCACCTGCGCCGTCGGGCGCACGCTGTGCGGCAGCGGCTGTGTCGACCTCCTCTCGCACCCCCAGAACTGCGGCTCGTGCGGCGTGACGTGCGACCCCGGCCAGGTCTGCGTCGGCGGCCAGTGCGGCGCCACCTGCCCGGCAGGCTCGACGACCTGCAATTCGCTGTGCGTCGATCTCCAGACCAGCGCCCTCCACTGCGGGAGCTGCGACAACGCCTGCCCGAGCGGCCAGATCTGCACCAACGGCGCCTGCGCCACGCAGTGCGCCGGGAGCGCCGTGCCCGCGCCGAGCTTCGGCAACGAGGGGCCCACCACCGCCTGCGTGAGCCTGCGCAGCAGCGCGAACAACTGCGGCGCCGTCGGCAAGGTCTGCCCGGGAGGCACCGCCTGCGCCGACGGCAGCTGCACGCAGGCATGCCCGAGCACGGCCAACTGCATGGGCAGCTGCACCGACCTCAGCTCCGATCCCAACCACTGCGGCGCCTGCGACACGGCATGCCCGTCCGACCAGGTGTGCGAAAACGGCGCCTGCGTCGGGAGCTGCCCCGCGGGGCTCGCCGCCTGCGGCCGGTGGTGCGTCAACCTGACCAACTCGACGACGAACTGCGGCGCCTGCGACAAGGCGTGCCCGAACGGCCAGGTCTGCGTCAATGGCCAATGCACCGCCGACTGCGCGCCGCCGCACACCAACTGCGGCGGCGCCTGCTCCAACCTCCTCGGCGACAATTACAACTGCGGCGCCTGCGGCATTCACTGCGGCCCCACCCAGGCGTGCGTCCTCGGCACCTGCGCCGCGTCGTGCGGCTCGTCGGCGCTGCTGTGCACCGACCGCTGCGCGCCGCGCGTCTCGTTCAGTCAGTGCGGCGCCTGCGGCAACGTCTGCGACGCGGGCCAGGCCTGCTTCGCCGACTCCTGCACTTCGACCTGCCCGCCGCGCCTCACGATGGTGGCGGGGGCGTGCGTCTCGCTCTCCGCCGACAACTTCAATTGCGGCGCGCTCGGCCACGTGTGCCCGAAGGAGCAGATTTGTGTCAATGGAGCATGCGTGCCGTTCACCGCGACTCCGCCTTATCAAGATTGCAATGGCCGGCTCGCCTGGCTTCCTGGCGACTCCTCCAATTGCGGCGCCTGCGGCAACGTCTGCAAGGCCGGCCAGCTCTGCCTCCTCGGGACGTGCTTGGACAACTGCGGCCACCTCGGCAAGTGCGGCCCGAGCTGCGTCGACTTCCGCAGCGACTTCAACAACTGCGGCGCATGCGGAACGGCCTGCACCTTCGGCCAGGCGTGCATCGACGGCGCCTGCGCGTCGATTGACGACTTCATCGCGACGATGGACGGCGCCTACGCCGATTGCGGCTCCTATTACGCGGACATCAAATCCGACCACAACAATTGCGGCGCCTGCGGCCAGCAGTGCCCGCTCGACCAGGTGTGCGCCAATGGCGCGTGCGGCCTTGCGTGCCTCGGCAGCGGGCTCACCGCGTGCCCGCCCGCCGGCTGCGTGAACACCCAGACCTCGAGCACCAATTGCGGCGCCTGCGGCGTCACGTGCAAGCCGGGCGAGGCCTGCGTCGGCGGCGTCTGCAAGCCCGGTTGCGGCGGAGTCGCCGGCGAGAAGGCGTGCGGCGGGGTGTGCGTCTCGACGACGACCGACAGCCGCCACTGCGGCGACTGCTTCAAGGCCTGCCCGGCCGGCCAGTTCTGCCGCGGCGGCGCGTGCGTCGCCCAGTGCGAGCCCAACCGCAAGCGCTGCGGCGGCAGCTGCGTCTCCACCGCCACCGACCCCAACAACTGCGGCGCCTGCGACGCGCGCTGCGCGCCCGGTCAGAAGTGCACGATGGGGGTCTGCGGCTGAATGGACGAGCGGGGACGGGGGCGATCAGTCGCCCTCGTTCTCCGGGAGATGGAGCGTGACCACGGGGCAGGCGGCGTGTCGCAACACGCCCTCGGTGACGCTGCCGATGATCAGCCGGCGGAGGCCGGTGCGCCCGCGCGTCGCCATCGCGATCATCTGGAATCCGCCCTCGCGGGCGGTGTCCAGGATCACTTCAATCGGAAGCCCGCTCTCGATCCGGGCGTCGATTTGCTGGAATCCCCGGCTCTTCGCGCGGGCGACCAGCTGGTCGAGGCTGTGCTGGACGGCGTCGCGAGCGGCCCGGTCGTCGTCGTCCGAGCCGGGGACGATGCCGCTCATCGACGGCGGCGGCTGCGCGACGTGAAGCAAGGTGATCGACGCGCCGAGCGCCTGCGCCAAGGTGAGCGCGTGGTCGAGGGCGGCCTCGGAGCGCGACGAGAAATCGACTGGTACGAGGATTCGCTGCACGACAGCCATTCGTGTTCTCCCGCGACGGTGGTTTGCCCGACTCATACCACGAGACGCGGTGGCGGTTATCGGCCGAGGCCGGTCGAGTCAGCGCCGGAGATTGGCGCGCGCTCGTCGACCCGGGATTCCGCCGCCGGCTGCGGCGCCGAGCCCGCGTCGGTTTGGAACCGACCCGGCTTGGCGCACTGGCCGCAGCAGGGGTCGCCGCAGCAGGGGTCGCCGCAGCAGGGGTCGCCGCAGCAGGGGTCGCCGCAGCAGGGATCGCCGCAGCAGGGATCGCCGCAGCAGGGATCGCTGCCGCAATACGTCGGACCGCAGCCCGCCACGAACAGGGTGGCCGCCATCGCTACCGCTGCGAACAACCTCATCTCGCTCTCCTCGGCCCCGCGCGCATCGGCCGCGCGAAGGCATTCCTGGTCAGAGCTCTTTGCCCGTCGTGGCGTCGATCGTTCGCGCGCGGACCGGCACGAACAGATGGAACAGCCCGACGAGGTCGACGCTCGCCGACACGTAGTAGCCGACCTGGACCGCCGGCTGCGTGACGGACGCGAACGAGGACCCGGCGGGGAGCGCCTGGTTCAGCGAGTAGCCCGGCCGCAGCGTCACTTCGCGGAGCAGGTAGGGGCCGCCGGTGATCGATCCGATGCCGGTCCAGCCGAGGCCCGCTCCGATGAAGAAGTTGTTGGTCGGGTTGACGCTGAGCGGGATGCCGATCACGGGCAGCCGCAGCAGGCCCGCCAGCGGCCGGTCGGGCCACGCGAAGCGCGCCGGCTCGAGCTCCACCAGCGCCAGGGCCACGAACTCGTCGACGGACTTCCCCTGGATCGTGCTCATCCCGTTGGTCGTGCCGAGCGTCGGGACCTGCGGCACGCCGCCCGTGACGCCGAGCCCGGCCTCGAGGTCCACGTAGTGCGTACCGACGATCGCGAAGCGATAGGTGAGCTCGTGGCTGTCCGAGTCGGCCACCTGCACGCCGGCGCCGATGATGCCGACCGGCCGCGCCTGGACCCGCAGGATCCCGTTGCCGGCGTGCCCGTAGCGACCGAGGAACACCGGAGCGCCGGCATGCAGGAGCCCGCCGGAGTGCACCGCCTCCCGCAGCAGCGTGGCCTGGTGGGCGAGCTGACGCGCCGCCGGCCGCAGGCGCTCACCGATGGCGATCACCGCGAGCGCCGCCGTCCGCGCACCGTCCAGGTCGCGGATCGCCTCCTGCTGCCGGCCCACGTCGGCCGGCATTGCCTCGACCTGCACCAGGGCGTCTCGCGCCACCGTCCGCTGCTGGTGGAACTGTCGGATCGCGCCGCGCAGCGCCTCGGCGTCGCGGTGCACCCCGGCGCGGTCGAGCCCCTTCTCGGCGCACGTCGCGGAGAGGCGCGCGGCCACGTCCGGCGACACGTTCTTCTCGGTGGCGACGTGACTGCACCACCGCTCGACCGCCTCGGCCACCGAAGGCAGCTCGCCGATGCTCTCCGCCAGCTCGCGGACCGCGTCGTGGAAGGGCGGCGTCACCACGCCGAGGTACATCGCCCGCGCCGTCACCACGGCCTGCAGTCGTGGATCGGCGACGGCCGTCCCTGGAGGCATGTCCTCGATCGTCTCGGCGGAGTCCACGAGCTGACCGAGCAGCCGCGCGATTCCGTCGGCGTTCTCCTGCCACTGCGCGAGCCCGCTCGGCGCGGGCGATCGGTCGCGCTCGGCGAGGCGGTATTCGTAGAGGGTGGAATCGGCGTCGGATTGCAACACCAGCCACACCGGCCGGCCGGTGACCACGTCGTCCTGCACCGCGCCGTGAAGGCAGATGGTGAGGCCGCCGCTCGGCGCGAGCACGAGCACCGTTTCGTCGCGGTGGGAAGCCGCGCCGGCGCAGCGCGAGTCGTCGGCGCGCGCGATGGCCGGGAGCGCGGTGCCGATGAGGAGCGAGAGGAGGGGGAGGGGAAGTCTCATGGCGCGGCTTGTTGGCAAGCCTCGTACCGAGCGTTCGCAGCAGGGCGCGTCGGTTGCAGCGCCCCCGAGCCATGAAGCCCCTGTTGATCGTCGCCGCCCTCGGCCTCACGGCTTGCTTCGTCGTCGGTCCCGGCGGCCCGACCTCCGGCGGTTCCCCCGTCGGTGGCGGGCCCCCCGTGGTGGTCGGCTCCGGCCCCTATTTCACCCTCGTCCTCGATCAGGTCGACCTCGATCCGAGCTTCGGCTCCGGCTACCCGCCCGCGATCTACGTCACCGTCCTCGTCGGTGGGCAGACCGCGAGCAGCGCGGAGCTGGACGGCTCGTTCGATCCGGTGTGGAACGACCCGCTGATGGCCGCCGACCAGGCCTCGTTCGAGGATGGCGTCGACGTCCAGGTCTGGGCCGACGACGGGAGCGGCCCGGCGCTGGCCGGCGAAGTGTCCTGGGCGCCCAGCCCGGACGAGTTCGGCGCGCCATCGATCGATCTCGGCGCCTTCGACTACATCCAGGACGCGGTCTTCGAGCTCCAGCCCCAGTAGGAGCCCGTGGTCGTGGCATCCCGCGAGGGTGCGGGCGATCGAGGCCGTCAAAGTCTTGCAATCCGCAACGATCGCCGCCGACGGCACGCCGGAGGCCTCAGCCGGCCGGGTCTTTGCTCTGGCAATTTGCGTCAGTCCTGGTGACGGGCGAGCCTCCGCCACGGGGCGGGACGCGTCTGCCCCTCCGATGGCGGCCGCGAAGCGAGGGTCCCCCTGCGTGGACGGAAATGGCACACACGGGCACGGACCGTGCGTAAACTCCTCGCGATGTGCCTCGCCGCGCTCGCCACGCTGCCCCTGGCCGTCTGCACGCCGAAGATCCTGCCTCCCCCGGCCGCGCCGGAGCGCGTGCCGCCGGCCGCGGAGGATCCGGGGCCGGCGCCGACCGGACGGTCCCGCGTCTTCATCGCCGTGCCCGACGAGCCGGCCGGCGTCGACGAGGTCACCGGCGCCGTCGACGGCGTGAAGCCCAGGCGCAGCCGGGCAGCAGCACCGTTTGGGAGCTCGCACGTCAGAGTTGCACTGGACGAGCGTCATGCATCTGGTCGAGGATTCGAATAAAGGCAGGCTGCTCGACGTCGAAACATCGGATCTGGAGGTGATGCCATGACACGCACGCTGGTCGTTTCCGTCTCGCTGCTCCTCGTGGGAGCCGGCGCCGGTCGTGCGCAGGAGGTCGTGGGCGCCGACGATCCGTCGATGCAACCCATCGCGCCCAACGCCGCAGAGCCTCCGACCTCCGTGCAACCGCCGACGGGGGCGCCGACGCTGGCCGTCCCTGCACCGCCCATGCAGCCGCCGCCCGTCTCGATGGAGGGGGAGCCGCAGGAAATGCCCCAGCCCGAGGCCGCGTCACCGACGGGACCGGCGGACGGGCAATGGGTCTATACGAGCCAGTATGGGTGGGTCTTCATGCCCTATGGCGCGCAGTACACGGTCGAGGGGACGGCCGACAGCGATTCGCCTTACGCCTATGTGTACAATCCTGACAACGGCTGGTCCTGGCTGGCCGCGCCGTGGGTCTGGGGCTGGGGCCCCTATCCGTATTTCGGCGCGTACGGCCCGGGGCGCTTTGGCTGGTACCACGGTCTCTACCGGGCAGGTTGGGGCTGGGGCGGATACCGGGGCGGACGCTGGGGCGGCTACCGAGGCTGGTACGGCGCCCACTATGGATCCGGCGGATTCCGCATCGGCCACCCATACGGTTACGGCGGGTATCGTGGTTACGGCGGGTATCGTGGCTACGGCGGAGTTCGCGGCTACGGCGGAGTTCGCGGCTACGGCGGAGTTCGCGGCACGGTCGGTTACGGCGGAGTTCGCGGCGCGGCCGGTTACGGCGGAGATCGCGGCACGGTCGGTTACGGCGGCTATCGCGGCGCGGCCGGCTACGGCGGCTATCGCGGCGCGGCCGGTTACGGCGGAGTTCGCGGC